>NZ_JUNW01000006.1:0-310 GCF_001075675.1 Streptococcus oralis | reverse complement strand
GATTCGAACCAACGCATGAGGGAGTCAAAGTCCCTTGCCTTACCGCTTGGCTATACCCCAATAATATAAAATAGGCGAGTGATGGGGATCGAACCCACGCATGCCAGAGCCACAATCTGGTGTGTTAACCACTTCACCACACCCGCCATAATCATATTAACACGGGCAGTAGGAATTGAACCCACACTGAAGGTTTTGGAGACCTTAGTTCTACCTTTAAACTATGCCCGTAACTAAAGTAATGGAAGGGGAGGGATTCGAACCCCCGAACCCGAAGGAGCGGATTTACAGTCCGCCGCGTTTAGCCTCT
>NZ_JUNW01000005.1:0-30836 GCF_001075675.1 Streptococcus oralis | reverse complement strand
TATAAAGCTGGTAAAGAAATCAAATACACTGTAACAGAAGAAGCCGTAGCAGAATACGAATCAACTATTACAGACTTTACCATCACAAACAAATATGCTCCAAAAGCAATCGACTACAAGGTAACAAAAGTATGGAACGATGCGAACAACCAAGACGGCAAACGTCCTGAGTCCGTAACGGTTCAACTTTATAAAAAAGTAGGAGATGCAGATCCAGTAGCTGTTGAAGGTAAGAAATTGACCTTGACAGCTAAGGATAAGACAGACGCTAACACTTGGGTAGCATCCTTCACAAATCTTCCACAATACGAAGCTGGTAAAGAAATCACTTACTCTATCAAGGAAGTAGACGTACCAGCTGGTTATGAAGCCTCTGTAACTGGTCAGGTCGTGACAAACACTCACACACCAGAAACAGTCGTTCTTTCAGGAACTAAGGTTTGGAAAGATAACAACAACCAAGACGGCAAACGTGCAGATAAAGTGAAAGTTCAAATTCTTAACGGCGACAAAGTTGTTCAAGAAATTGAAGTTTCAGAAGCAACTGGCTGGAAGTTCGAATCAAAAGCACTTCCTAAGTATGAAAATGGTAAAGAAATCAAGTACACTGTCAAAGAAGTAGCTGTGAAAGAATATACCTCAACAGTTACTACGGACAAAGATGGTAAGTACACAGTTACCAATACACATGCTCCAGAGAAAACATCTGTAAAAGGTCATAAGATCTGGAAAGATGAAGAGAACAAAGACGGTATCCGTCCAGCATCTATCACAGTGAAACTTCTTGCCGATGGTCAAGACACTGGTAAGACTGCGGTAGCCTCAGAAGCAACTGGTTGGACTTATGAGTTCACAGACCTTGATCGTTATAAAGACGGTCAAGCAATCGAATACTCTGTAGTAGAAGTTCCAGTTGAAGGTTATTCATCTAAAGTAGAAGGCTTCAATATCACAAATACACACACTCCAGAAAAACCAACACCAGGTAAACCAAATGAACCAGGAAAACCAGGTCCAAAACCTCAACTTCCTAACACTGGTGAAAAAGCATCTAGCGCAGCAGTAGTTGCAGGACTTGCTTTGATGGCAGTGACTGGTGGATTGTACTTTGTAAGCCGTAAAAATAAATAATCTCTATATTAGAGTTGATTTTCAGTTAGTTCTTAGGAAGTAATTGGAAAGGAAATAGTCCAGAACAGTTGTTCTGGACTATTTTTTATCTTGAAAAATATGGAAGGCTTTTCAATCGTTTGAGCAGGGGACGACTAATGAAACTAATGGCAATAATCTTACCAAGATCAGGGAGGATAAAGGGAAGGACACCGACAGCTAGTGCCTGATCAAATGGCATACCAGCTAGGAAGTGGAGGCTGAGAATGCCTCCGACAAAGACGAGGGAGTCACCCAAGAGGTTGGCTAGGAAAATGCGAATGTAGCCACTGTTTTGATGGATGAGATAAGATGTAAGTCCAGCATAGACAAGGTCGAACCAAAGATAACCTGCACTTGGGCCGACTAAAACGTGAAATCCAGCTCCTCCCCCTGCAAAAACAGGTAAACCAATGGCACCCAGCAAGAGATAGAGAGCTACAGATAGAACAGCTTCTCTGGGTCTAAAAACAGTAGCAATCAGACCGATCGCAAAGTTTTGCAGAGTGAAGGGGACAGGACCGATAGGGAGACTGATTTGTGCCAATACGGCGATGAGAGCAGCACCGATAGCAGGGATAGCATAGATATGAGCTTTTTTCAAAACTGTTAACCTCTTTTCAAAATTATAGTAACTATTATACTAATTCAGAAACAAAAGTCAACCTATTTTTGAAATCAAGGTAACAATTTTGTAACGGCCGATTTTGCAAGTAAAAAGAGACCTCAAGAGGTCTCTTGCGATAATTAGCGCATGGTCACAAATTCTTCTGAAGCGGTTGGGTGGATTGCTACTGTAGCATCAAAGTCCGCCTTGGTAGCCCCCATCTTGATGGCAACAGCGAATCCTTGAATCATCTCATCCACTCCGTAACCAAGTCCGTGTAGGCCAATAACTTTTTCGTCATCACCGGCGGTGATGAGTTTGAAGCGAGACTCTTGACGATGGTTTGTAACGGCTGAGTACATAGATGCAAAGCTTGACTTGTAGACTTTGATGTTATCTTGGCCGTATTCTTTTATAGCTTGATCCTCGGTTAAACCAACCGTTCCGATTGCTGGGTGGGAGAAGACAACTGTAGGGATAGTCGTGTAGTCCATCTTGGCGTTTGTTTTCCCGTTGAAGAGGCGTTCAGATAGGGTACGTCCTGCCTTGATGGCTACTGGGGTCAGTTCCTTCTCACCAGTCACATCTCCAAGAGCATAGATGCCATCTACAACTGTATTCTGATACTCATCCACTTGGATAAATCCACGTTGGTTGAGTGTAACGCCAGCCTTTTCTAACTCTAGACCGTCTACATTTGGACGGCGACCGGTAGCCCAGATAACTTGGCTGGCAGTGTGACTAGAACCGTCTTCGAAATAAATGGTAATACCTTGCTCCGTTTCTTCGAGCTTGACGGGTACCTTATGTGTGTGTAAAGGTAGACCTGTTTTTTCCATTTCATTGACAAGTCCTTCAACGATGTAGCTGTCAAAACCACGCAAGGGACGATCACGACGGACAAACAAATCAGTTTTTACTCCTAGAGCGTGGAGAACACCTGCTAATTCAACGGCGATATAGCCAGCTCCAAGAATCGCAACAGATTCAGGAAGTTGCTCCCAAGCAAAGACATCGTCTGAGCTACCACCAAGTTCAGCTCCAGGGATAGTTGGAATGCTTGGACGAGCGCCAGTCGCAATCACGATATGTTTGGCACGAATCAATTCACCATTAACGCTGACCGTATGAGCATCAATGAAATGAGCACGACCTTCAATCAAATCAACACCGTTGCGCTTGAAACTTCCATCATAAGATGAGCGAGCACGGTCGATGTAGGCTTCACGATTTTGACGAAGTTTTGCGAAATCAAATTGAACATCTGAACTTGTAAAACCATAGTCAGGGCCGTAGTGGTGGAGGCTTTCAGCGATTTGCGCTCCATACCACATGATTTTTTTAGGAACACAGCCGACATTGACGCAGGTTCCACCTAATTTTTTCTCTTCGATAACAGCAGCTTTAGCACCGTGTTCACCAGCTCGGTTCATAGTGGCAATGCCGCCACTTCCTCCACCGATGGCGATGATATCATATTCTCTCATAGAAAACTCCTTATAGCTTTGATAGTCATATTCTATCGTTTTTATTTTTTGAATGCAAAAATCTGCTACGATAAAAAAATTATAAAAACGCTTGCCAAATTCAAAAAGATATTGTACTATATATCTAGCACAATAATCCAATAAACGAATACCGAACGAAATAATGATCCTGAATTGTCATTGTTTCCATCTGAACTGTCATTGTTTGGGCTTGGTATTTCTGATATAATGGTTTTTGTAAGGCAAAAGAATAAAGGAGCTTGAAAATGAAAAGAAATAAAAAGGCAAAAAAATGGCAATTATACACAGCGATTGGTGTTGCCAGTGCTATTGTTATCGGTGCTGCGGGGATTTTGATTTTTAGACAACCTTCTCAGTCAGCAGTCAAGGAGGAAACCTCCCATATCGTTACTGCTAAGGAAGGTTCTGTTGCTTCATCGGTTCTCTTGTCAGGTACGGTAACAGCAAAAAATGAACAATACGTTTATTTTGATGCTAGTAAGGGAGATTTAGATGAAATTCTCGTTTCAGTCGGGGACAAGGTCGAAGAAGGGCAAGCGTTGGTTAAATACAGCAGTGCAGATGCTCAAGCTGCCTATGATGCAGCCGATCGTGCAGTTGCAAAGGCAGACCGTCATATTGAGGAGTTAAACAAAGCTCGTGAAAATGCATCAGCTGTACCAGCTTCCCCACAAGTTCCAACAGAAGCAGGACTCCCAGAACAAGCGCAAGCAGCGACTTCTTCCGTATCTTCTATTGATTCTCAAATCAGTGATGCCAAGGATAACCGTGCAGATGCTGTGGCTCAGCTCAACAAGGCTCAAGCACAGCTAGATGCCGCAACTGTTCTCAGTACACTAGAAGGGACTGTAGTTGAAGTTAATCGTAATGTCTCCAAATCGCCAACAGGTAATAGCCAAGTGGTAGTACATGTCGTAAGTAATGAAAACTTGCAGGTCAAAGGGGAGTTGTCTGAATACAACCTTGCTAACCTTTCTGTAGGCCAAGAAGTTACCTTTACTTCGAAGGTTTACCAAGATAAGAGCTGGACAGGAAAAATCAGCTATATTTCTGATTATCCTAAAAACAATGGAGAAGCAGCAAATGCATCCCTTGGAGGAAATACTGGATCTAAGTACCCTTATACTGTTGATGTGACTAGCGATATCGGTGAGTTGAAACAAGGCTTCTCTGTCAGTGTGGAAGTCAAAAATAAGAGTAAGGCTATCCTTGTTCCTTTGACAAGTGTCATTACCGAAAATGACAAAAACTATGTCTGGATCGTTGACGACCAGAAAAAAGCGAAGAAGGTAGAAGTTACATTGGGGAATGCGGACGCAGACAACCAAGAAATTACTTCAGGTGTGACAGACGGAGCCAAGGTCATCAGTAATCCAACATCTTCCTTGGAAGAAGGAAAAGAGGTGAAGGCTGATGAAGAAACTAATTAGTCTCAAAAATATCTGTAGAAGTTATCGAAATGGTGACCAAGAATTGCAGGTCCTTAAAAATATCAATCTAGAAGTTCATGAAGGTGAGTTTGTTGCTATTATGGGACCATCTGGTTCTGGTAAATCTACGTTGATGAATACCATCGGAATGTTGGATACACCAACCAGTGGAGAGTACTACCTTGAAGGTCAAGAAGTGGCAGGTCTTGGAGAGAAACAACTGGCCAAGGTCCGCAATCAGCAAATCGGCTTTGTCTTTCAGCAGTTCTTTCTCTTGTCCAAACTCAATGCACTTCAAAACGTCGAGTTGCCCTTGATTTACGCTGGTGTTTCGGCTTCTAAACGTCGGAAATTGGCGGAGGAATTTCTGGAAAAGGTTGAGTTGACGGAGCGCAGTCATCATTTGCCTTCTGAGTTATCAGGTGGTCAAAAGCAACGTGTAGCGATTGCGCGTGCCTTGGTAAATAATCCCTCTATCATCCTAGCGGACGAACCTACAGGAGCCTTGGATACCAAGACGGGAAATCAAATCATGCAACTGTTGGTGGAGTTAAACAAGGAAGGGAAAACCATTATCATGGTCACGCACGAGCCTGAGATTGCGGCCTATGCCAAACGCCAGATTGTTATTCGTGATGGGATCATCTCGTCCGACAGTGCTCAGGTAGAAAAGGAGGAAAACTAAGATGCAGAATCTGAAATTTGCCTTTTCATCCATCATGGCCCACAAGATGCGTTCCTTCCTGACCATGATTGGGATTATCATCGGAGTTTCGTCTGTCGTTGTCATCATGGCTCTGGGAGACTCCATGTCTCGTCAGGTCAATAAAAACATGACCAAATCACAGAAGGATATCCATGTCTTTTTCTCTCCTATTAAAAGCAAGGACGGTTCCTTTACGCAGAAACAATCCGCTTTGACAGTCAGTGGGAAAGAAGAGGATGTTCATGTTGAACCACCAAAACCACTAGAATCCTGGGTCAAGGAGGCTGCTAAACTTAAAGGAGTAGACAGCTACTATGTCACCAACTCGACCAACGTCACCCTATCTTATAAGGATAAGAAAGTTGAACGAGCGACTCTGACAGGCGGAAATAGCACTTACATGAACGCAGTTGAAAATGAAATCGTTGCGGGTAGAAGTCTAAGGCCACAAGACTACAAGGAATTTGCCAGTGTGATTTTGCTGGATGAAGAACTAGCCAAGAGTTTGTTTGATAGTCCAGAAGCTGCGGTTAATCAAATCATCTCTGTCAATGAATTTAGTTACCGTGTGATTGGTGTTTATACTAGTAATGAAGCTAAAACTGCGAAAGCCTTTGGGATCGGTGGTCTTCCAATTACGACCAATATCTCTCTTGCAGCCAATTTTAATACTGATGAAATCTCGAATATCGTCTTTCGTGTCAATGATACTAGTCTAACGCAGACCTTGGGACCAGAGTTGGCTCGAAAACTGACCGAGATTGCTGGTCTTCAGCAAGGGGAGTACCAAGTTGCGGATGCAACTGCCGCCTTCCAAGAGGTACAACAACTATTTGGTTTTATGACAACCATTATCAGTGCCATCGCAGGAATCTCTCTCTTTGTCGGGGGAACTGGTGTTATGAATATCATGCTGGTTTCGGTGACAGAACGCACGCGTGAGATTGGTCTGCGGAAAGCTCTCGGAGCTACTCGGGCTAATATCTTGGTACAGTTTTTGATTGAATCCATGATCTTGACCTTGCTAGGTGGTGTCATCGGTCTTGGGATTGCTGCTGGAATGACCATGTTAGCTGGAGTATTGCTTCAAAACATGATTGCAGGTATCGAAGTTGGGGTTTCCCTCCCAATCGCTCTCTTTAGCTTGGCTGTGTCAGCCAGCGTTGGGATGATTTTTGGAGTCTTGCCAGCCAATAAAGCGTCTAAGCTTGATCCAATCGAAGCACTTCGTTATGAATAAGATATAGAACAGAAAAAAACAAGATGGACAGTTGTCTGTCTTGTTTTTGTATGGATTTTCCTATCGAAAATCACTAAAAATATGATATAATGAAGTGTTAGAAAATCAGGTTTCATTTGCCTGGAAAGGAAAAATTATGTCTGAAAAGAATTTTTATATTACAACACCGATTTACTATCCATCTGGTAAACTTCATATCGGTTCTGCCTACACAACCATCGCTTGTGATGTCCTAGCTCGCTACAAACGCCTTATGGGCTTCGATGTCTTTTATCTGACAGGTCTTGACGAGCATGGTCAGAAAATCCAGCAAAAAGCGGAAGAAGCTGGCATCACACCACAAGCCTATGTTGACGGCATGGCAGTTGGTGTCAAAGAACTCTGGAAATTACTAGATATCTCATACGATAAATTTATCCGTACAACTGATGACTATCATGAAAAAGTAGTGGCTCAGGTCTTTGAACGCTTGCTTGCTCAAGATGATATCTACTTGGGTGAATACTCTGGTTGGTATTCAGTTTCAGATGAGGAATTCTTTACAGAAAGTCAGCTTGCTGAAGTTTTTCGTGATGAAGCTGGAAATGTGACAGGCGGTATTGCTCCATCAGGTCACGAAGTGGAATGGGTTTCTGAAGAGTCTTACTTCCTTCGCCTCAGCAAATACCAAGATTGTTTGGTAGAATTTTTCAAATCGCACCCTGACTTCATCACTCCAGATGGTCGTCTTAATGAAATGTTGCGTAACTTCATCGAGCCAGGTTTGGAAGACTTAGCGGTTTCTCGTACAACCTTTACCTGGGGTGTGCCAGTCCCTTCCAATCCAAAACACGTTGTCTACGTTTGGATTGATGCCCTTCTTAACTATGCGACTGCTCTTGGTTACGGTCAAGAGGATCATGCTAACTATGATAAATTCTGGAATGGAACAGTCTTCCACATGGTCGGAAAAGACATTCTTCGTTTCCACTCCATCTACTGGCCAATCCTTCTCATGATGTTGGATATGAAATTGCCTGACCGCTTGATTGCCCACGGTTGGTTCGTCATGAAAGACGGCAAGATGTCTAAGTCTAAAGGGAATGTCGTTTACCCTGAAATGTTGGTAGAGCGTTATGGACTGGATCCACTTCGTTACTACCTCATGCGTAGCCTTCCAGTCGGTTCAGATGGAACCTTCACTCCAGAAGACTATGTCGGCCGTATCAACTATGAATTGGCCAATGACCTTGGAAACCTCCTTAACCGTACGGTTTCTATGATTAACAAGTATTTTGATGGGCAAATCCCTGCCTATGTAGAGGGTGTAACAGAGTTTGATAATGCTCTTGCTGAGGTTGCAGAACAATCAATCGCAGGCTACCATACACACATGGAAGCCGTTGATTACCCACGTGCCCTTGAAGCAGTCTGGACCCTTATCTCTCGCACTAACAAATACATCGATGAGACAGCCCCATGGGTCTTGGCTAAGGATGAAGAGCACCGTGACCAATTGGCAAGTGTGATGAGCCACTTGGCAGCCAGCCTTCGTGTCGTAGCTCACATGATTGAGCCCTTTATGATGGGAACTAGTCGCGCTGTATTGGCACAACTTGGTCTAGCAGAAGTTTCTAGCCTAGAAAACTTGAGTTTGGCTGACTTCCCAGCAGGTGTGACTGTTGTTGCCAAAGGAACACCAATCTTCCCGCGTCTCGACATGGAAGAAGAGATTGCCTATATCAAGGAACAAATGGAAGGCAACAAACCAGCCGTCGAAAAAGAATGGAATCCAGATGAAGTTGAACTCAAACTAAACAAGGAAGAAATCAAGTTTGAAGACTTTGATAAGGTCGAAATCCGTGTTGCAGAGGTCAAAGAAGTGTCTAAAGTAGAAGGTTCTGACAAGTTGCTCCAATTCCGCCTCGATGCAGGTGATGGCGAAGACCGTCAAATCCTCTCAGGAATTGCCAAATACTATCCAAACGAACAAGAATTGGTCGGCAAGAAGATCCAAATCGTTGCCAACCTCAAACCACGCAAGATGATGAAAAAATATGTCAGTCAAGGAATGATCCTCTCAGCTGAACATGAAGGCAAATTAACCCTTCTCACAGTTGATCCAGCTGTACCAAACGGAAGTGTGATTGGCTAATAGCAAAAAACCAACGTTAGGCACGTTGGTTTTTCTTGTTATGCGCGAGATTTTCTAAGAAGTAATCCATCTCCTTTTGCGACCGGAGGACAATTACTTTCTCAGGGTAGGTTTCTTGAACCCGTTGATAGCGTTCTTTAGCATGTTTTGTCCGCCCATCCCAGAGAATCCATCGGATAAAATCCCAGTCAAAGCGTTCAGGACAGCCTGCTGCCATACTTTCTCTGACTTTACCTCGGTATGTGAGATACCGTTTAAAGGCTCGAAAGAGACAAGTCCATGGGGAAAAGTTGAGAAAGATGATTTGGTCAGCTTCCAGCATTCTTTCTTCATAGCAACACCAAGAGTAGTTGCCGTCGATGACCCAAGCTTCGTGCTTTGTGAGAAAGTTTTTCATCTCGGTCAACATCCATTCGCGGTCACTGTCTTGCCAACCAGGTTGAAATTGAAGTGTATCCATATGCAGTTTGGGGATGGAGTAGTAGTTTGACAACTTTTCAGCTAGAGTTGACTTGCCAGCTCCAGAATATCCTATGATTGCGATTTTCATTTTCTACCTTTTCTGATTAGAGGACAAAAAAACAGCCTCTATGGACTGTTTCTTATTTAGCAAGTTTAGCTGAAAGACGAGCTTTATCGCGGCTTGCTTTGTTTTTATGAATCAAACCTTTAGTTTCTGCTTTGTCGATAGCTGAGCTAGCAGCACGGAAAAGTTCTTCAGAAGGGTTTGCTTCGAAAGCTTTGATAGCAGTACGCATAGCTGATTTTTGAGCTGAGTTTTTTTCGTTTTGTTTAACGTTCAATTCAGCGCGTTTGATAGCTGATTTAATGTTTGCCAATGTTCTTACCTCCATATTTACTAACTATACTATTATATCTGAAAACTTATGTTTTGACAAGGGGAAATTATTTTTTTAGGTAAATTTCATCGATTTCATGGTTTTTAGTCTTGTGGAGAATAACCTCTGCCCGATTCCTTGTTGGTTCGATATAGTTTTGTAGATTTGTGAGATTAATGCTGGTCCAAACCTGGTGAGCAAATGCTTCAACTTCTCCAATTGGCATTTGAGTAAAACGGTGGTAGTAGCTGTTGGAATCATTTTGGGCAAAGCTGAGCAGCTTTAAGAAACGATCCAGATACCAGCTTTCAATGTCCTCGACAGCAGCATCCACATAGATGGAGAAATCAAAGAAATCAGTAATGTAAAGGCGCTCATTTTGAGGGTTTTGAAAGACATTGATGCCTTCGACAATGACAAAATCAGCAGCTTTGACACGTTGTTTCTCTCCAGGAACGATGTCATACACTTCATGAGAATAGACAGGAATATCGACATCTTGGCCATTTTTTAGGCGATCAAGAAAATTCAGCAAGGCTTCCATATCATAACTTTCAGGAAAACCTTTGCGATTTAAGATATCTTGGTCAATCAAGGTTTGATTGGGATAGAGAAAACCGTCAGTTGTCACCAATTCTACAGTAGCATCCGGGAGAGTACGTGACAGAAGAATCTGAAGTAAGCGACTAGTAGTCGATTTCCCGACAGCAACACTTCCAGAAACCCCAATGATAAAAGGTTGGGATTTGCTTTCACGTTGGAGGAAAATTCCTTTTGAAAATGCCAAATCATCCTTAGTGCGCTTGTAAATATGGATAAGATGAACAAGGGGAAGATAGACGTCCGTTACGTCCTGTAGACTAATCTGGTCATTGAAACTCTTGATGGATTCTAACTCTTCCTCTGTCAAGGGAGGGGTTGTTTTGCGATGCAATGATTGCCAAGTCTGGCGACTGATTTTCTCAAAATGTAAAAATTCGTTGGTCATTTGTTTTCCCCTAGATATTTTGTTTATCATACCATAAAAAGCTAAAAAGATAAAGCGGTTTCTTGATGGTAGTAAGTCAATATCGTATAATAGAGGTAGATGGAGGTTGAATAATATAATGATGAGATAGGGAATGGTTTCTGAAGACTTATCAGTTATTAAAAGTGGGCTTTTTAGTTCGCAACTTATAGGAGGTATACAATGAAAATCTTGAGATGTTACTTATTGGAACTCTGTTTTATTTTAAGTTTTGCCTTACCTTTTATAAGGGGAGCGAATGCGGATAATGGTAGACGCTTTGTGGAAACCTATTACGGTTTTACCTTCTTGATGGATCATCTCCTTGTAACAGTTGTCTTTATCTGTTCGCTCTTGATTGCTTTCATACTAAAAAAACGGTGGACGAAATGGCTTGCGGCTGGTAGTTATCTATTTTTGATTTTGTGGATTGCTACAGAAGGATATCTATTCCGTATGTCACTAGAAGATTTGATACGACTTTGGACAAGTTTGGAAATCTTGACACAAACTTATCAGTTGAGTTTTTATCTAAACATCATATTGGGAATCCTGTTGATAATAAAGTATTTTAAGGTTAAGAAATAGTAATAAAAATGCGCCCGATTGCAGACGAACTGTTTTTTCCTGACTATGATAATTTGTAGTTCCCGATAGATTGTAATGTATTTCTAATAATTGAAAGAGATTGAAGAAAAGGTTTTTTGACTAGGATTCTTCAGTCTTTTTCATTTGATCATCACTTTGTAAACGATTTACAATTCAAGCCAAATTATGGTAAAATAGTTTTATGAGTAAAATGTATTATGCAGAAAATCCTGATGCTGCTCACGACATTCATGAGTTGAGAGTGGAGTTGTTGGGAGAAAACATGACCTTTTTGACGGATGCGGGTGTTTTTAGCAAGAAAATGGTTGACTTTGGGAGTCAGCTCTTGCTCAAGTGTCTAGAGGTAAATGAAGGAGAGACGGTCCTTGATGTGGGGTGTGGTTATGGGCCATTGGGCTTGTCATTGGCCAAGGCTTATGGAGTTCAGACGACCATGGTCGATATCAATAATCGTGCCTTGGACCTAGCGCGACAAAATGCTGAACGTAATAAAGTAGAAGCAACGATTTTCCAATCCAATATCTATGAACAAGTTGAAGGGAAATTTGACCATGTTATTTCTAATCCGCCGATTCGAGCGGGTAAACAAGTTGTTCATGAGATTATCGAAAAGAGCAGAGATTTCTTGAAAGACGGAGGTGATTTAACCATTGTTATTCAAAAGAAACAAGGTGCTCCGAGTGCCAAAAGCAAGATGGAAGACGTTTTCGGAAATTGTGAAATCGTAAAGAAAGATAAGGGATACTATATCCTTAGAAGTGTGAAAGAATGAGAGCAGTTGATTTAATCCAAAAGAAACGAGATGGTCAAGAACTGACTTCAAATGAAATCAAGTGGCTGGTAGAAGGCTATGTGGCTGGAACTGTTCCAGACTATCAGATGTCTGCTTTTGCTATGGCTGTTTATTTTAAAGGAATGACCACACGTGAGATTTCTGATCTGACGATGAATATGGTTAAAACAGGTCAGGAGTTTGATTTGTCAGCTATTGATGGGGTTAAAGTTGATAAGCATTCGACTGGTGGTGTAGGTGATAAGGTGACCTTAATCTTGGCTCCACTTGTTGCGAGTTTCGGTGTGCCCGTTGCTAAAATGAGTGGTCGTGGTCTCGGCCATACTGGTGGGACAATTGATAAATTGGAATCCATTAAGGGCTACCAAGTCGAGCGAAGTCAAGAGGATTTCATTCGTCAGGTACAGGACATTGGTGTATCTGTCATTGGGCAGTCAGATCAGCTGGTTAAAGCAGATAAACTTCTCTATGCCCTCCGAGATGTGACCGCAACTGTCGACACGATTCCTTTGATTGCGAGTTCGGTGATGAGCAAGAAAATTGCTGCAGGAGCGGATGCCATTTTGCTAGATGTAACGGTCGGTGAGGGTGCCTTTATGAAGACGGTTGATGAGGCACGCGAATTGGCTCTAACCATGGTGGATCTTGGTAAGGCAGTTGGTCGAAAGACGGTAGCAGTTATTACCGATATGAGCCAACCCTTGGGAAGAGCAATTGGCAATCGTCTCGAAATCCTTGAGGCAATCGAGATTCTTCAAGGAAAAGGTCGAGAAGATATTAGTCACTTTATCTGCGAGTTAGCTCAGATTATGCTTGGATTGGCTGATGTTGAGAAAACGATCGAGGAAATCCGTCAACACCTGGAAAATGGCCAAGCACTGGCTAAGTTTGAAGAAATGGTAACAGCACAAGGCGGTGATTTAGAAGATCTTTATCGCCCCGTCAAAGTTGCCCATGTGGTGGAAATTCCAGCTCAAGATACGGGTGTTATTTCAGCTCTTCCTGCAATGGAATTTGGCCTCTATGCCATGAGACTAGGAGCTGGTCGTGCAATCAAGTCTGATGACTTGGACTATGAAACAGGGATTGTTTTTGAGAAGAAGGTTGGAGACTCCGTTCAAAAAGGGGAAATTGTTGCAAAAGTTTATACAAATGGAAAAATTTCTTCTGAACTAGTTACAGAATTTCAAAAATATGTTAAAATAAATGATGGAGTGCAAAGTTTACGAGAAATTATAGAAATTATCTCATAAAACCAGGGAGAATCCGAATATGAAGTTAAATAAATATATTGATCATACGCTTTTAAAGCAAGATGCAAGCCAAGAACAAATTGATTGTTTGCTATCTGAAGCGCGTGAGTATGACTTTGCCAGTGTTTGTGTCAATCCCACATGGGTTAAACATGCGAAAACAGGGCTTGAAGGCTCAGATGTAAAGGTTTGTACAGTAGTAGGTTTTCCTTTGGGAGCAACAACTTCAGCTGTGAAAGCTTTTGAAACAAAAGAAGCTGTTCAAAACGGTGCGGATGAGATTGATATGGTTATCAATGTTGGTGCCCTCAAATCAGGCAATCTGGATTTGGTTGAATCGGACATCCGTGCTGTCGTAGAAGCAAGTGGTGACAAGTTGGTTAAGGTCATTATTGAAGCTTGCTTGTTGACAGACGATGAAAAGGTTGTGGCTTGCCAATTATCCCAGAAAGCAGGCGCTGACTTTGTCAAAACATCAACTGGATTTTCAACTGGTGGTGCCACTATTGAGGATGTTCAGTTGATGCGTGAAACAGTCGGGCCAGATATGGGAGTTAAGGCAGCTGGTGGAGCGCGTTCATATGCAGATGCTGTCGCTTTTGTGGAAGCAGGCGCTACCCGTATCGGAACATCTGCTGGCGTTGCGATTTTAAAAGGAGAATTGGCAGATGGCAACTACTGAGTTGATTGAACTAGCAATTGAAACTAGCAAGAAAGCTTATGTGCCTTATTCTCACTTTCCTATCGGAGCTGTTTTAGTTGCCAAGGATGGTAGCATTTATACGGGTGTCAATATCGAGAATGCTAGTTATCCCTTGACTAATTGTGGAGAACGTACTGCTATTTTTAAAGCAGTTTCGGAGGGGCAACGGGAGTTTTCAGAGTTGATTGTCTACGGACAAACTGAAAAACCCATCTCGCCATGTGGTGCTTGTCGCCAGGTCATGATTGAATTTTTTGAACAAGATCTAAAAGTGACCTTAGTCGCTAAAGATAAATCGACGGTCGAGATGACGGTCGGGGAGTTACTTCCATACTCATTTACAGACTTAAACTAGTCTGAGTCACTCTCTGAGTGACGCGGTCCTTGTGGCCAACCAATCCATACTTGCAACATCGTTGCACATCTTATTTAGGAGGTTCAGTAATGAACAAGAAACAATGGCTAGGCCTTGGTCTAGTTGCAGTAGCAGCAGTTGGACTTGCTGCATGTGGTAACCGCTCTTCTCGTAATGCAGCTTCATCTTCATCAGAAATGAAGACCAAAGCAGCAATCGTAACAGATACTGGTGGTGTTGATGATAAATCATTTAACCAATCAGCTTGGGAAGGTTTGCAAGACTGGGGTAAAGAACACAATCTTTCTAAAGATAAAGGTTACACTTACTTCCAATCAACAAGCGAAGCAGACTATGCTAACAACTTGCAACAAGCGGCTGGAAGTTACAACCTGATCTTCGGTGTTGGTTTTGCACTTCACAATGCAGTTGAGGAAGCAGCAAAAGACCACTCTGACCTAAACTATGTCTTGATTGATGATGTGATTGAAGGTCAAAAGAATGTTGCGAGCGTAAGATTTGCGGATAATGAAGCAGCTTACCTTGCTGGTGTTGCAGCAGCGAAAACTACGAAAACAAAACAAGTTGGTTTTGTAGGTGGTATCGAATCTGAAGTTATTTCACGTTTTGCAGCTGGATTCAAAGCTGGTGTTGAGTCAGTAGACCCATCTATCAAAGTCCAAGTTGACTACGCTGGTTCATTTGGTGATGCTGCCAAAGGTAAAACAATTGCAGCAGCTCAATATGCTGCCGGTGCAGACGTTGTCTACCAAGCAGCTGGTGGTACAGGTGCTGGTGTCTTTGCTGAAGCAAAATCATTGAACGAAAACAAAAATGAAGACGAAAAAGTTTGGGTTATCGGTGTAGACCGTGACCAAGCAGCAGAAGGTAAATACACTTCTAAAGATGGTAAAGAATCTAACTTTGTTCTTGTATCTACATTGAAACAAGTTGGTACAACTGTAAAAGATATTGCTAACAAAACAGAAAAAGGTGAATTCCCTGGTGGACAAGTGATTGTTTACTCATTGAAAGATAAAGGGGTTGAGCTAGCAGTAACAAACCTTTCAGAAGAAGGTAAAAAAGCTGTTGAAGATGCAAAAGCTAAGATCCTTGACGGAAGCGTAAAAGTTCCTGAAAAATAATGGATAAAAGTCATTTCTTAGGAAGCGGCCATCGGTCGCTTCTTTAAGAATTGAGGCAATTTTTGTCTCAATAGAGCTTGTTAATGTGATTAGCAGGTTTTATTGAAATAAAATAAACCTCTGAAAGGAAGAGCATATGGCACACGAAAATGTCATTGAGATGCGGGATATTACCAAGGTGTTTGGTGAATTTGTAGCAAACGACAAAATCAACTTGCAACTGCGAAAAGGTGAAATTCATGCACTTTTAGGAGAAAATGGAGCGGGTAAATCCACTCTGATGAATATGCTAGCAGGACTTCTTGAACCAACGAGTGGTGAAATTGTGGTGAATGGTCAGGTTGTAAAACTAGACTCACCATCTAAAGCCGCTGGTCTTGGAATTGGGATGGTTCACCAACATTTCATGTTAGTTGAGGCTTTTACAGTAGCTGAGAATATCATTTTAGGGAGTGAAATCACTAAAAATGGTGTTCTAGATATAGCTGGTGCTACTAAAGAAATCAAGGCTCTTTCTGAACGTTATGGTTTGGCAGTAGATCCAGCTGCTAAGGTGGCGGATATTTCCGTTGGTGCCCAACAACGTGTAGAGATCTTGAAAACACTCTATCGTGGTGCTGATATCCTTATCTTTGACGAACCTACAGCCGTATTGACTCCTTCAGAGATTGATGAGTTGATGGCAATCATGAAAAACCTTGTCAAAGAAGGGAAGTCTATCATTTTGATTACCCATAAACTGGATGAGATTCGTGCGGTATCGAATCGAGTCACGGTTATCCGTCGTGGGAAATCAATCCAGACGGTTGAAATCGCAGGAGCAACAAATGCGGACTTGGCAGAAATGATGGTTGGACGCTCAGTCTCCTTTAAAACGGAAAAACGAGCACCGCAACCAAAAGAAGTGGTCTTGTCTATCAAAGACTTGGTTGTCAATGAAAACCGCGGTGTACCAGCAGTAAAAAATCTCTCCTTGGATGTTCGTGCTGGTGAAATTGTCGGTATTGCAGGTATTGATGGCAATGGTCAATCTGAACTCATTCAAGCCATTACTGGTCTTCGTAAGGTTGAGTCAGGTAGCGTTGAATTAAAAGGCAAATCAATCGTGGGGATGCATCCTCGACAAATTACAGAACTAAGCGTGGGGCACGTTCCTGAAGATCGTCACCGTGATGGCTTGATTTTGGAGATGATGATTTCAGAAAATATCGCTCTTCAAACCTACTACAAAGAACCACTCAGCAAGAATGGTATCTTGAACTATGCCAATATCACTTCACATGCCAAGAAATTGATGGAAGAATTTGATGTTCGTGCGGCAAGTGAATTTGTTCCAGCAGCAGCTCTTTCAGGAGGAAATCAACAAAAAGCGATTATCGCTCGTGAGATTGATCGTGATCCTGATCTCCTTATCGTCAGCCAGCCAACTCGTGGTTTGGATGTCGGTGCCATTGAATATATCCACAAACGTTTGATTGAAGAACGTGATAACGGGAAGGCTGTCCTTGTTGTCAGCTTTGAATTGGATGAGATTTTAAATGTCTCAGACCGAATTGCTGTTATTCACGATGGTAAGATTCAAGGTATTGTATCGCCAGAAACGACTAACAAACAAGAACTTGGTGTCTTGATGGCAGGTGGAAACTTGGGAAAGGAGAAGAGTGATGTCTAAAAAATTACAACAAATTTCGGTTCCCTTGATTTCCGTATTCTTAGGAATCTTGCTCGGAGCCATTGTCATGTGGATCTTCGGATATGATGCTATCTGGGGTTATGAGGAGTTGTTCTATACAGCTTTTGGTAGCCTCCGTGGGATTGGAGAAATTTTCCGTGCCATGGGTCCTCTTATCTTGATAGGTCTTGGTTTTGCAGTTGCCAGCCGTGCAGGTTTCTTTAACGTTGGGCTTCCTGGTCAGGCTCTTGCGGGTTGGATCCTCAGTGGTTGGTTTGCCTTGTCAAATCCAGATATGCCTCGTCTCGTTTTGATTCCATTAACAGTGATCATTGCTTTGATCGCAGGTGGAATTGTTGGTGCGATTCCAGGTATCCTCAGAGCCTATCTCGGTACGTCAGAGGTTATCGTGACCATCATGATGAACTACATTGTATTGTATGTGGGAAATGCTTTTATTCATGCCTTTCCTAAAGATATTATGCAAAGTACAGATTCAACGATTCGTGTTAGTGCCAATGCTACATACCAGACACCATGGTTATCAGAGTTGACTGGAAATTCTCGTATGAATATCGGAATCTTCTTTGCAATCATTGCTGTTGGCGTGATTTGGTTCTTGCTCAAGAAAACGACTCTCGGTTTTGAAATTCGTGCAGTTGGTCTTAATCCCCATGCTTCGGAGTACGCTGGTATTTCAGCAAAACGTACAATCATCCTATCAATGATTATCTCTGGTGCTTTGGCTGGTCTTGGTGGAGCGGTAGAAGGTCTTGGAACTTTCCAAAACGTTTACGTTCAGGGATCATCATTAGCTGTCGGATTTAACGGGATGGCAGTTAGTTTGCTTGCTGGAAATTCACCAATTGGAATTCTCTTTGCAGCCTTCTTATTTGGAGTTTTGCAAGTAGGAGCACCGGGTATGAACGCTGCGCAAGTTCCGTCTGAGCTTGTCAGCATTGTAACAGCGTCTATTATCTTCTTTGTCAGTGTTCACTACATTATCGAACGCTTTGTCAAACCTAAAAAACAAGTTAAAGGAGGTAAGTAAGGATGTCTATTACAACATTACTCACCCTCTTGGTCTCTTCTATGCTGATTTACTCAGCACCACTTATTTTTACGAGTATCGGAGGAGTTTTCTCTGAACGTGGTGGTGTCGTTAACGTCGGTCTTGAAGGAATTATGGTTATGGGAGCCTTTTCTGGGGTTGTCTTTAACCTTGAATTTGCAGAACAACTTGGAGCAGCTACTCCTTGGATTTCCTTGTTAGTTGCTGGTATCGTGGGAGCTATTTTCTCCCTCATCCATGCAGTCGCTACAGTTCATTTCCGTGCGGACCATGTTGTCAGTGGTACAGTATTGAACTTGATGGCTCCTGCCTTAGCAGTTTTCTTGGTTAAAGTTCTTTATAACAAAGGGCAAACGGATAACTTAAGCCAGACTTTTGGACGTTTTGATTTCCCAGTTTTGGCTGATATCCCTGTGATTGGAGATATCTTCTTCAAGTCAACCAGTCTACTAGGTTATATCGCTATTGCCTTCTCTTTCCTTGCTTGGTTTATCCTCTTCAAGACCCGCTTTGGTCTTCGCCTTCGCTCTGTTGGTGAACACCCTCAAGCAGCGGACACCTTGGGGATCAATGTCTACAAAATGAGATATCTTGGGGTTGTTATTTCAGGTTTCCTTGGTGGAATTGGGGGAGCGATTTATGCTCAATCCATTTCAGTTAACTTCTCAGTGACAACTATTGTCGGTCCTGGATTTATCGCCCTTGCGGCAATGATCTTTGGTAAATGGAACCCAATCGGTGCTATGCTTTCTAGTCTCTTCTTCGGACTTTCACAAAGTTTGGCAGTTATCGGTTCTCAATTACCTTTCCTACAAGGAGTGCCTGCGGTTTACCTTCAAATCGCCCCTTATGTCTTGACCATCCTTGTCTTGGCAGCCTTCTTTGGAAAAGCAGTTGCACCTAAGGCAGACGGTATCAACTACATCAAATCAAAATAAGCATACAAAAAAACGTCAGTTTCAAACTGGCGTTTTATTTGTTAGGATTTTGATGGGTTAGGTTCAACCCCCAAGGGACAAGATTTTCAGTTTTATTTTTGATACGTGTGATATTATCCTTGTGACGAATGATAATCAAGCTAGCAAGTGCTAGGATAATCACAATGAAGAGAGGGTCATAGCTGCTCAGGATAAATCCAAATAGTGGAAATAGGAGAACTCCGATAACGGCTGCGATAGAAGCAGTAACGCTAGACAGTGAAATCATACTACCTAGATAGAGGCTTCCAAAGAATACGATTGCTAGATAGAGACAGAAGGCAGGCGCAAATCCGAAAACAACTCCAGCGCTAGTTGCGACAGCCTTGCCCCCTTTAAACCCTGCAAAGATAGGAAAGGTATGTCCAATCACAGCCAAAAGTCCAAAGACAAGAGGTGATACACCTTGTTGGTGGAATAGAATAGGAAGTAGAGTGGCCAAGGTTCCTTTAAAGAAGTCAATCACAAAGGTTGCCATACCTGCTTTCTTACCTAAAATACGGAAAGTATTGGTTGTTCCGGTGTTTCCAGAACCATGTTCACGCAGATTTGTTTGAAAGAAGATTTGTCCAATCCAAAGACCAGATGGAATCGAACCTAGTAGATAAGCTAAAATTAATAATACAAATGTCATCATAGAACTATTATACCATGAAATGGTATAGAAAGTCAGAGAATATCCTGTGAAATTGTGACGGCTGAAAGGGAAAAGCTTTGCAAAATCGCTAGAAAACCTGTAAAATAGAAAAGATGAACAAATAGGAGGTTCCTTGTGTCAAAAAAGGAAATCAATATTAATAACTACAATGATGACGCCATTCAGGTGCTAGAAGGGTTGGATGCGGTCCGTAAACGTCCGGGGATGTATATTGGATCGACTGATGGTGCTGGTCTCCATCACCTAGTCTGGGAAATTGTGGACAATGCAGTCGATGAGGCCTTGTCTGGATTTGGTGACCGCATTGATGTGACCATCAATAAAGACGGCAGTCTAACCGTTCAAGACCATGGTCGAGGGATGCCGACCGGGATGCACGCCATGGGAATTCCAACTGTTGAAGTTATCTTTACCATTCTCCACGCTGGAGGAAAATTCGGTCAAGGTGGTTATAAGACATCAGGTGGTCTCCACGGAGTGGGATCTTCAGTCGTTAATGCCCTTTCTAGTTGGCTAGAAGTTGAAATTACTCGTGACGGTACAGTCTACAAGCAACGTTTTGAAAATGGTGGAAAACCTATTACAACCTTGAAGAAAATTGGTACAGCACCCAAGTCTAAGACAGGTACCAAGGTTACCTTCATGCCTGACGCGACGATTTTTTCTACGACTGACTTCAAGTACAATACCATTTCTGAACGTCTCAATGAGTCAGCCTTTCTCTTAAAAAATGTTACCTTGTCTTTGACAGATAAGCGAACAGATGAAGCAATCGAATTTCATTATGAGAACGGGGTACAAGACTTTGTTTCTTACCTCAATGAAGACAAGGAAACCTTGACGCCAGTCCTATACTTTGAAGGCGAAGACAATGGTTTCCAAGTGGAAGTTGCCCTCCAGTACAATGATGGATTCTCAGATAACATTCTATCCTTTGTCAATAACGTTCGTACGAAAGATGGTGGAACGCACGAGACAGGACTCAAGTCAGCCATTACCAAGGTTATGAATGACTACGCGCGTAAGACTGGACTCCTCAAGGAAAAAGATAAAAACTTAGAAGGTTCAGATTATCGTGAGGGACTAGCAGCTGTTCTTTCTATTCTGGTTCCTGAAGAACACCTCCAGTTTGAAGGTCAGACCAAGGATAAACTAGGGAGTCCTCTGGCTCGTCCAGTTGTAGATGGGATTGTAGCTGATAAATTGACTTTCTTCCTCATGGAAAACGGAGAACTCGCGTCTAATCTGATTCGTAAAGCTATCAAGGCTCGTGATGCCCGTGAAGCAGCACGTAAGGCGCGTGATGAGAGCCGAAATGGTAAGAAAAATAAGAAAGACAAGGGCTTGTTGTCTGGGAAATTGACTCCAGCCCAATCTAAAAATCCAGCCAAGAATGAACTCTACCTAGTTGAGGGAGACTCTGCCGGTGGTTCGGCTAAACAAGGTCGTGACCGCAAGTTCCAAGCTATCTTGCCTCTTCGTGGTAAGGTTATCAATACAGCCAAGGCCAAGATGGCGGATATCCTCAAAAATGAGGAAATCAACACCATGATTTACACCATCGGAGCGGGTGTCGGTGCAGACTTCTCCCTTGAAGATGCTAACTATGACAAGATTATTATCATGACCGATGCGGACACCGATGGTGCCCATATCCAAACACTTCTCTTAACATTTTTCTACCGTTACATGCGTCCTCTTGTCGAGGCAGGCCATGTCTATATCGCCCTTCCGCCTCTTTACAAGATGTCCAAAGGGAAAGGCAAGAAAGAAGAAGTGGCCTATGCATGGACGGACGGCGAGCTAGAAGAACTCCGCAAGCAGTTTGGTAAAGGCGCTACCCTCCAACGCTACAAGGGTCTTGGTGAGATGAATGCGGACCAACTCTGGGAGACGACTATGAATCCTGAAACCCGTACCCTCATCCGTGTCACCATCGAAGACCTAGCACGCGCTGAACGCCGTGTCAATGTCCTCATGGGAGACAAGGTTGAACCACGCCGCAAATGGATTGAAGACAATGTCAAGTTTACGCTGGAAGAGAGTGGGGAGATGGTGTTTTAGGGGGAAGAATGTATGGATAAACAAAAATTGCTATCTTTTTTCTTTGATTTTACTGGGATGGATATGGACAAGCTTTTAGAGGGGCTGGGAATAGATGAAAAACTTGAAACCCAAAAAATTCAAAATGCAGTAAACGATTTTGAAAAATATATATTGGAAAGATATGGCGAAAATCCTAGTTATGAGGGTATAGCCAAATTCTGGAAGGAAAATCAAGTTTCTGAAGAGCTTATAAAAATTCGGTATAACTTGAATAGTAAATATAAAGATTATGAAGAATTTAAAAATCACCTCAAAACAATGATTAGTAGCCAAGACTTTAATCCTGATCTGTTTTTTGAATTGATGGATGAATTTGAAAAATGTTTGTCTGATACGATACTTGATCTTTCAACACTCTCAAAATCTGATGTTGCGCTACATAAAAAATTGCATGAAGATACTAGGGGTGAAATCGCTAGTTTGTCAGAACAAAGTAGCAAGCAACATCAGGAACTTTTAGAGGTGATTAAACAAGTGCAGAGTCCGGATGTTTCAGATTTTGATTGGTATTTTGAAGCTGTCGAGTTAGAAGGTCGTTCTGTTAACTGTTATGAATTAAAATCTCAGTATAAAGATTTAGTATTGAAGGATGTCAAATTTTGGTATGTCAATAAGTTGTGGAAAGAGACACTTGAAGGTGAAATTGACCGAGCTTTAACATGGATTGGATTTATTGAAGATAACATAAAGATTATAGATGAGTTTTCTGAAATGGGTATGCTAAAAATCTTAGGAGATAAATATGTTACCTTGTATCAAAAATCTAATTATCAGACTATGAAAGCATACTTAGAACGTTTAAATTTCAGAGAGCACTATATACAAAGTAAAGCTATTTTTGAAGATCTGTTTTCCGATGGAGCCTCATATAAATGGATTGTGACGAACAAAGCCGAAATAGGGGATATTAAAGTTGGGAGTAAGCTTTCTAATACAGATGTAGAGGGTTTCAAAAAATTCTATACTCTTGATTGTGTTGGCGGACCAGCACAATTGGTGAATGACTTTTTCTATGAAGGGAAAAGTCTTCTAGTTATTGAAGGAACTTTTAAAGGTAATAAAATTTATACTGTATTTGAATTTACGACTTCAGGTCAGGCTAATACAAGAAATTTAATTCCGAGCAGAGCTCAATCGTTATCCGATGAAGATGATAAAATAATTGAATTAATAGAAAATTCAATTAAAAAAGGTCTGGATTATGATTTGAATAAGTTTATTGATTATAGTAGTCTATCCAAGATGAAGCACTACTTTATTGAACCTTTAGATTAAAAACTTTTTATATATCCTAGTATTTCACCCCAAAACAAGAAATCCCACCTGAAGAATATCTTGTCTGGAGGGAAATAACCCAAATCACACATGTGTGTTTTGAGTTATTGGAGTAAAATACGAATATTTAGATATGTTCGGAATTATTTTAGATCAAAAACTTAAAAACACATCATTGAAAGAGGTGTTTTATGAAAAAAGGATATGGAATCACGAGTTTAGCTGTACGTAATTTATAAAACAACGAATTCTTTCAACTTATATCTGAGAGCAAGGACGAGTTGGGGGCTTTTACAAAAGCCAATAAGTCTGAGTAGGTTTACGCAGCGAAGCTTGGGGATATGGAGAAACTTCTTGAGACCTTGCAAGCTGGTTTGCACCGTTCCAAGGCCAGTCAAACGGTGGCTAGTCTGGAAGTGTCTGATCGTGAGTGTGATGATGCGCTTTCTACATTGACTGGTTTGGTCAAGGCTTTCTCTCGTGTCAAAGAGGCAGGTAGAAAGGAAGCTTACGACAAACTCAGCAAACTTTTCAAACATTATGCTGGGCTAACGAGTATGAGCTACGAAAAAGAGACAGAAGCTATTAACCATTTGCTCAAGGAGCTAAAAGCTACTGACTACCAAACTGCCCTTTCAATCCTGCATTTGACAACTCATGTAGAAACTTTAACAAAGGCGCAGGCTCAGTTTGAAAAAGCCTATAAGTAGCGCTTGGCTGAGCAAAAAGGCAAGGCACCTAGTCAAAACAAGGAAGTCCGTGCAAAACTACAAGAAATCTATGACTTCCTTGTGGATCTTATTGCAATCAACGCCTACGCTTATCCTGAAAGAACTCACGTGGTCAATCTCCGCGACCCCCTCAACACCATCCGTAGCCGCTACAAAAAACGCAAACCTGCTATGAAGGTAACGGAAGCAGTGGGGAGTGTTAATTAAGTCTGACAGATTTGGAGGAATAGAAAATGATAATCAGACCTGCAAGCACAAAAGATTGTCAAGCTATTTATTCCCTTTATCAAAATGAAAAATGGCTTTCTTTTACAGAGGAAAAAGTAAAATCATTATTTTCAACAAATCTGTCCCATTACTTGGTGCTTGAAGAGGACCAGAAAATCCTTGGCTTTGCACGCTACTTGACAGATGAAGTCATGACGACCTTTTTAGCTGAGATTATCATTGATAAAGCCTATCGCGGAAAAGGATTGGGACGGCGATTGATTGCTGAAATTCATCAAAAACATCCTTTGACTCGCATTGAATTAATATCAGAAGCGGATGGATTTTATCAGACAGTAGGTTTTAAACCTGTGGGAGCAGGACTTAGAAAATCTATCTAAATGAAAGGAGTTGTATTTATGACGTTTGACAATAAACTTGGTCTGATGGATTCGCTTGAACTAGCCAAGATGGAAGAAAAAATCAGCAAAACCCGAGCGAAAGAGCTTTTTGAAAAGTAGCTTCTGGACGATAAAGCAGCTGGCACCTATGCGACTCTGGCCGTTATTCATGGCTTCTTATTTAAAGAAATCTATGACTTCGCCGACCAGATTAGGACAGTCAATCTCGCCAAAGGGAATGTTCGCTTTGCGCCTGTCATGTATCTAGCAGCTTCCTTGGAAAATATTGACAGGATGCCTCAGCAGACCTTTGAGCAGATTGTCGAAAAGTACCTTGAGCTAAATATCGCCCACCCTTTTTGAGAAGGAAACGGAAGAAGTATGAGGCTCTGGCAGGATCATCTCCTCAAGGCTGAGCTGGGGCAAGTCGTGGACTGGTCTCACGTGGACAAGGAAGATTACCTCCTAGCCACGAAGCGTAGCGCGGTATCGACTGGCAAACTCAAGTATCTCCTCCTCAATAATTTGACGGATGACCTTACTCAGACCCGTTTCTTTAAGGGTATAACCTATACCAGACAGGGGAGTTGTAAAATTCAAGTAAAGGTGATGATTATCTTTTGTAGGTAAACAATCGCTAAAACTATTGGAGGTGCGGTATTGATTACGTTATTAATGTTGCCTTTTTTCCTTGTTCTCCTAGCCATTTTTGGAATTATATATGATTTAACGACCAGTAAAGGTAGAAAAGAGTGTGCTCGCACAGTATCTTTGTTTATATTGAACATCCTCACTATTGGTATCTGTCTATTAGATCTACCAATGGAAAGTAAACCATACTCAGGAATAGGGTTTATCTTATTTTATGCACTTGCCTTCACCCCTTTGATGATTGTTTTTTCACTATATACTCTCTATCGGATTGGAAAACATTATAGGTATTTTAAGAGTAAGTTTGCTATAATACTTCGATTCAATGCTATTTTACTTTTCCTTCTTTCATTAGTAAATACTTTTGTATTATGGAGAAGCTTTCAAATATATCATAAAAACGATATGAATTTGTTTTATTTTATTTTAATCGTTTCGGGGATTTGTTCAACTATCCAATTGATAGTAGGCGAACTTGAGATGAAAAGAATACGAGGCATCCAAAAACAAGAGGAGCTAGACGGCAATGAAAAATAATTCTATAAAAGATATGTGCAGACAATATAGAAGTGAAGTGCAAATGCTGAGATTGATTTTACAGGTAGCCGAAAATATACAAGTAGAAGCTGTCGCCATGTCTGGTTCACGGACAAATCCAAAAGCACCAAAAGACGAGTTTCAAGACTATGATGTTGTTTATGTCGTGGACGACTTAGATAATCTGACGAGTGACCTTTCTTGGTTAGACCAGTTTGGCACTCGTATCATTGAGCAGCATAATGTCCTAGGCAACCGTCGACTTTATCTGATGCTATTTGAAGATGGAAATCGGATTGATTTGACCCTCTGCCCCAAAAGTCACATCCAAGAGTGGGTGGATAACGAGGCTGATTATATAGTTTTGAAAGATGAGAAAGGCTTGTTTGAGTCCTATACTACAAGTTCTCAACGTTACTGGACGAACCCAGCTAGGCAGATTGATTTTGAAAAAGCCTGCAATGAATTTTGGTGGGTGTCAGCCTACGTAGTCAAGGGAATCTGTCGCAAGCAAGTCTTCTATGCGACTGATCATCTCTATGGCATTTGTCACCAAGAACTCTTGAAGGTATTGGCTTGGCAGGTAGCAAGTGATAGGGGCACGGTTGATGTTGGCAAGAACTACAAGTATCTCTTTAGCTACTTGCCTGCTGAGAAAGAGAAGGAATTCTCAAATCTACTTGATTTTTCAAGTAGTGACAAAATCACTCAATCTTTGTTTGCTACGATGGACCTTTTCCACCAAGAGGCTCAGTCCCTTGCTCAAAAAATGGGATTTAACTACGATAAAGAAGTAGCTGAGAAGATGATTCAGTATGCTGAGGAGAGACTTTCAAATCACTAACTAAATAAAGTATATAATTTAAAAGATTAAACTACAGAAAAGATAGTTTAGTTATATATAGTAACTGAACACGGGACTAATTTCTGTAAATTATCCCTTATTCTATAAAAACCTACTCTACATTCTTTGAAAGGAGTTGAACACGCCCTAAATACTGTGTGAAAAAGATAAATTTCCTTTGTATTTTACGGGCTCTGTATCCTATATGAGTAATATTCAAAACATGTCCCTGGAGGACATCATGGGAGAGCGCTTTGGTCGCTACTCCAAGTACATCATTCAAGACCGGGCTTTGCCAGACATTCGGGATGGATTGAAGCCGGTTCAGCGCCGTATCCTTTATTCTATGAATAAAGATGGCAATACCTTTGACAAGAGCTACCGCAAGTCGGCCAAGTCTGTCGGGAACATCATGGGGAATTTCCACCCACACGGTGACAGTTCCATCTATGATGCCATGGTTCGTATGTCACAGGACTGGAAAAACCGTGAGATTTTGGTCGAAATGCACGGTAATAATGGTTCTATGGATGGGGATCCGCCTGCGGCCATGCGTTATACTGAGGCGCGTTTGTCTGAGATTGCAGGCTACCTTCTTCAGGATATCGAGAAAAAGACAGTTCCCTTTGCTTGGAACTTTGACGATACCGAGAAAGAGCCGACGGTTTTGCCAGCAGCCTTTCCAAACCTCTTGGTCAATGGTTCGACGGGAATCTCGGCTGGATATGCCACGGATATTCCACCACATAATTTGGCCGAAGTTATCGATGCGACAGTCTACATGATTGATCATCCAACTGCCAAGGTGGACAAGCTGATGGAGTTCTTGCCTGGTCCAGACTTCCCTACAGGAGCTATCATCCAAGGGCGTGACGAAATCAAGAAAGCTTATGAAACTGGGAAAGGGCGCGTGGTTGTTCGTTCTAAGACGGAGATTGAAAAGCTAAAAGGTGGTAAGGAGCAAATCGTTATCACTGAGATTCCTTATGAAATTAATAAGGCTAATCTGGTCAAGAAAATCGATGATGTTCGTGTCAATAACAAGGTGGCTGGTATTGCTGAGGTTCGTGATGAGTCTGACCGTGACGGTCTTCGTATCGCTATTGAACTAAAGAAAGACGCGAATACCGAGCTCGTACTCAACTATCTCTTCAAATACACCGACCTACAAATCAACTACAACTTTAACATGGTGGCGATTGACAATTTCACACCTCGTCAGGTTGGGATTGTTCCAATCTTATCTAGCTATATCGCCCACCGTCGTGAAGTAATTTTGGCTCGTTCCCGCTTTGACAAGGAAAAAGCTGAGAAACGTCTCCATATCGTTGAAGGTTTGATTTGCGTGATTTCGATTTTGGACGAAGTCATTGCCCTTATCCGTGCTTCTGAGAACAAGGCTGACGCCAAGGAAAACCTCAAGGTTAGCTATGAGTTTACAGAAGAGCAGGCTGAAGCCATCGTGACCTTACAACTTTACCGTTTGACCAATACAGACGTGGTTGTCTTGCAGGAAGAAGAAGCAGAATTGCGTGAAAAGATTGCCATGCTGGCGGCTATCATCGGTGATGAACGGACTATGTACAATCTCATGAAGAAAGAACTTCGTGAGGTCAAGAAGAAATTTGCGACACCACGTTTGAGTACTTTGGAAGATACTGCGAAAGCAATCGAGATTGACACAGCTAGTTTGATTGTCGAGGAAGATACCTATGTCAGCGTGACTAAGGCAGGCTATATCAAGCGTACTAGCCCACGTTCCTTTGCGGCATCCACTCTGGAAGAAATTGGCAAGCGTGATGATGATCGTTTGATCTTTGTTCAATCTGCCAAGACAACCCAGCACCTCTTGATGTTCACAACTCTTGGGAATGTCATTTATCGACCAATCCATGAATTGGCAGATATTCGTTGGAAGGATATCGGAGAGCATCTGAGTCAGACCATTACAAACTTTGAAACGAACGAAGAAATTCTCTATGCAGAAGTCGTGGATCAGTTTGATGATGCAACTACCTACTTTGCAGCGACTCGCCTTGGTCAAATCAAGCGTGTAGAACGCAAAGAATTCTCTCCATGGCGGACCTACAAGTCGAAGTCTGTCAAGTATGCTAAGCTCAAAGACGAGACAGACCAGATTGTAGCAGTAGCTCCGATTAAACTAGATGATGTTCTCTTGATTAGTCAAAATGGTTATGCCCTTCGTTTCAATATCGAAGAGGTTCCCGTTGTCGGTGCCAAGGCTGCAGGTGTCAAGGCTATGAACCTGAAAGCAGATGATGCGCTTCAGGCAGCCTTTATCTGTAACACCTCATCCTTCTACCTCTTGACCCAACGTGGAAGCTTGAAACGCGTTTCCATTGAGGAAATTCCAGCGACCAGCCGTGCCAAACGAGGCCTACAAGTCTTGCGTGAGTTGAAAAACAAACCGCACCGAGTCTTCTTGGCTGGAGCAGTTGCAGAGCAAGGTTTCGTTGGTGATCTCTTTAGTACAGAAGTAGAAGAAAACGACCAAACGTTACTTGTCCAATCTAACAAGGGAACAATCTATGAGAGTCGGTTGCAAGACCTCAACTTGTCAGAACGTACTAGCAACGGAAGCTTCATTTCTGACACCATTTCAGATGAAGAAGTCTTCGATGCTTACCTCAAAGAAGTCTTTAAAGAGGACAAAGCAAGTTCGTAAAAAGAATCAGTCCAGAGGGCTGATTTCTTTATGTTGAAAAATTTTCAGAAAATTACAAATAATACTTGAAATTTTACTAGAAAAGTGTAGAATAGAACACATAGCTTGAATAGTATTAAGGAGAAACACATGACAGTTGCAATTGATTGGGAAAACCTTGGATTTGCTTATATGAAATTACCTTACCGTTATATCGCTCACTACAAAAATGGTCAATGGGATCAAGGAGAATTGACAGAGGATGCAACCTTGCATATTTCAGAGTCTTCTCCAAGTCTCCACTATGGACAGCAAGCATTTGAGGGATTGAAAGCCTATCGTACCAAGGACGGCAGTGTTCAATTGTTCCGTCCTGACGAAAATGCTAAGCGTTTGCAACGTACTTGTGACCGTCTTTTGATGCCACAAGTTCCAACAGAAATGTTTGTAGAAGCTTGTAAAGCAGTTGTGCGTGCAAATGAAGAATACGTCCCACCATATGGAACAGGTGGAACCCTTTATCTTCGTCCACTGTTGATTGGTGTTGGAGATATTATTGGGGTTAAACCAGCAGAAGAGTATATTTTCACCATCTTTGCTATGCCAGTTGGAAATTACTTTAAGGGTGGTTTAGTTCCAACAAACTTCTTGATTCAGGATGAATACGACCGTGCCGCTCCAAATGGTACTGGAGCAGCTAAGGTAGGTGGGAACTATGCTGCTAGTCTCCTTCCAGGTAAAATGGCCAAGTCACGTCAATTTTCAGATGTTATCTACCTAGATCCATCTACACATACAAAGATTGAAGAAGTCGGATCAGCCAACTTCTTTGGAATTACAGCTGACAATGAATTTGTAACACCATTGAGTCCATCCATCTTGCCATCCATTACCAAGTACTCTTTGCTTTACTTGGCAGAACACCGCTTGGGCTTGACACCGATCGAAGGCGATGTCCCAATCGACAATTTGGATCGTTTTATAGAGGCAGGTGCCTGTGGTACGGCAGCGGTTATTTCTCCAATTGGGGGAATCCAGCACGGCGATGATTTCCATGTTTTCTATAGTGAAACAGAAGTAGGTCCTGTTACACGTAAACTCTATGATGAATTGACTGGTATCCAATTTGGTGATGTAGAAGCACCAGAGGGATGGATTGTCAAAGTGGACTAAAAGACATGAAGTAAAGAAGAACTCCATAGCAGTTGTAAGGGCTGAAATGGAGTTTTTTCTTGCTAGTTTGCGCATTTTCTTGTACAATAGAAAAAGTGAAAAGAGGTAAACTATGAGTAAAAAAGATAAGAAAATTGAAATCCAATTAACCGATGCAAAAGTGACTGTTGGAAAAGACAGTTATGAAGGTTACATTTTGACAATTGGGAAAAAGGTTATTGGGGAAATTGCCGAATTAGATAACCAATTTGCCATCATAAAGAATGGAAATGTCGATAGTTTTTATAAAAAACTTGAAAAAGCTGTGGAAATTTTGATTGAAAACTATAATTTGACAAAATAATACTTGTTTTATTGAAAATTTCATGATATAATAGTTCTCGTTAAACA
>NZ_JUNW01000060.1:0-5204 GCF_001075675.1 Streptococcus oralis | reverse complement strand
ATGGGAGTTAACGGGATCGAACCGCTGACCCTCTGCTTGTAAGGCAGATGCTCTCCCAGCTGAGCTAAACTCCCAAAGGGCGGAGTCTAGCTCAGCCAACGGTAAGAAACTTCGTTTCTCTCATCCGCCGATTGTAATTTCGATTTCCTCTCAATTACAACTAAGCTAAACTCCCTCGAGCTAAGCGACTTCCATATCTCACAGGGGGCAACCCCCAACTACTTCCGGCGTTCTAGGGCTTAACTGCTGTGTTCGGCATGGGTACAGGTGTATCTCCTAGGCTATCGTCACTTAACTCTGAGTAATACCTACTCAAAATTGAATATCTATCAAATACCAAGAAAACCTCACACTTCGTATTCTCAGTTACTTTGGATAAGTCCTCGAGCTATTAGTATTAGTCCGCTACATGTGTCGCCACACTTCCACTTCTAACCTATCTACCTGATCATCTCTCAGGGCTCTTACTGATATAAAATCATGGGAAATCTCATCTTGAGGTGGGTTTCACACTTAGATGCTTTCAGCGTTTATCCCTTCCCTACATAGCTACCCAGCGATGCCTTTGGCAAGACAACTGGTACACCAGCGGTAAGTCCACTCTGGTCCTCTCGTACTAGGAGCAGATCCTCTCAAATTTCCTACGCCCGCGACGGATAGGGACCGAACTGTCTCACGACGTTCTGAACCCAGCTCGCGTGCCGCTTTAATGGGCGAACAGCCCAACCCTTGGGACCGACTACAGCCCCAGGATGCGACGAGCCGACATCGAGGTGCCAAACCTCCCCGTCGATGTGAACTCTTGGGGGAGATAAGCCTGTTATCCCCAGGGTAGCTTTTATCCGTTGAGCGATGGCCCTTCCATACGGAACCACCGGATCACTAAGCCCGACTTTCGTCCCTGCTCGAGTTGTAGCTCTCGCAGTCAAGCTCCCTTATACCTTTACACTCTGCGAATGATTTCCAACCATTCTGAGGGAACCTTTGGGCGCCTCCGTTACCTTTTAGGAGGCGACCGCCCCAGTCAAACTGCCCGTCAGACACTGTCTCCGATAGGGATAACCTATCCGGGTTAGAGTGGCCATAACACAAGGGTAGTATCCCAACAACGTCTCCTTCGAAACTGGCGTCCCGATCTCATAGACTCCTACCTATCCTGTACATGTGGTACAGACACTCAATATCAAACTGCAGTAAAGCTCCATGGGGTCTTTCCGTCCTGTCGCGGGTAACCTGCATCTTCACAGGTACTAAAATTTCACCGAGTCTCTCGTTGAGACAGTGCCCAAATCATTACGCCTTTCGTGCGGGTCGGAACTTACCCGACAAGGAATTTCGCTACCTTAGGACCGTTATAGTTACGGCCGCCGTTTACTGGGGCTTCAATTCATACCTTCGCTTACGCTAAGCACTCCTCTTAACCTTCCAGCACCGGGCAGGCGTCACCCCCTATACATCATCTTACGATTTAGCAGAGAGCTGTGTTTTTGATAAACAGTTGCTTGGGCCTATTCACTGCGGCTGACGTAAAGTCAGCACCCCTTCTCCCGAAGTTACGGGGTCATTTTGCCGAGTTCCTTAACGAGAGTTCTCTCGCTCACCTGAGGCTACTCGCCTCGACTACCTGTGTCGGTTTGCGGTACGGGTAGAGTATGTTTAAACGCTAGAAGCTTTTCTTGGCAGTGTGACGTCACTAACTTCGCTACTAAACTTCGCTCCCCATCACAGCTCAATGTTATAGAACTAAGCATTTGACTCAATTCACACCTCACTGCTTAGACAGACTCTTCCATTCGTCTGCTTTAGTTAGCCTACTGCGTCCCTCCATCACTACATACTCTAGTACAGGAATATCAACCTGTTGTCCATCGGATACACCTTTCGGTCTCTCCTTAGGTCCCGACTAACCCAGGGCGGACGAGCCTTCCCCTGGAAACCTTAGTCTTACGGTGGACAGGATTCTCACCTGTCTTTCGCTACTCATACCGGCATTCTCACTTCTATGCGTTCCAGCACTCCTCACGGTATACCTTCTTCACACATAGAACGCTCTCCTACCATACCTATAAAGGTATCCACAGCTTCGGTAAATTGTTTTAGCCCCGGTACATTTTCGGCGCAGGGTCACTCGACTAGTGAGCTATTACGCACTCTTTGAATGAATAGCTGCTTCTAAGCTAACATCCTAGTTGTCTGTGCAACCCCACATCCTTTTCCACTTAACAATTATTTTGGGACCTTAGCTGGTGGTCTGGGCTGTTTCCCTTTCGACTACGGATCTTAGCACTCGCAGTCTGACTGCCGACCATAATTCATTGGCATTCGGAGTTTATCTGAGATTGGTAATCCGGGATGGACCCCTCACCCAAACAGTGCTCTACCTCCAAGAATCTTTATGTCGACGCTAGCCCTAAAGCTATTTCGGAGAGAACCAGCTATCTCCAAGTTCGTTTGGAATTTCTCCGCTACCCACAAGTCATCCAAGCACTTTTCAACGTGCCCTGGTTCGGTCCTCCAGTGCGTCTTACCGCACCTTCAACCTGCTCATGGGTAGGTCACATGGTTTCGGGTCTACGACATGATACTAATTCGCCCTATTCAGACTCGGTTTCCCTGCGGCTCCGTCTCTTCAACTTAACCTCGCATCATATCGTAACTCGCCGGTTCATTCTACAAAAGGCACGCTCTCACCCATTAACGGGCTCGAACTTGTTGTAGGCACACGGTTTCAGGTTCTATTTCACTCCCCTCCCGGGGTGCTTTTCACCTTTCCCTCACGGTACTGGTTCACTATCGGTCACTAGGGAGTATTTAGGGTTGGGAGATGGTCCTCCCAGATTCCGACGGGATTTCACGTGTCCCGCCGTACTCAGGATACTGCTAGGTACAAAGACTATTTTAAATACGAGGCTATTACTCTCTTTGGCTGATCTTCCCAAATCATTCTTCTATAATCTTTGAGTCCACATTGCAGTCCTACAACCCCGAAGAGTAAACTCTTCGGTTTGCCCTCCTGCCGTTTCGCTCGCCGCTACTAAGGCAATCGCTTTTGCTTTCTCTTCCTGCAGCTACTTAGATGTTTCAGTTCACTGCGTCTTCCTCCTCACATCCTTAACAGATGCGGGTAACAGGTAGTACCTGTTGGGTTCCCCCATTCGGAAATCCCTGGATCATCGCTTACTTACAGCTACCCAAGGCATATCGTCGTTTGTCACGTCCTTCTTCGGCTCCTAGTGCCAAGGCATCCACCGTGCGCCCTTATTAACTTAACCTTATTTTTTGACCTTTCAGTCATAAACTCTTTTAATACTACAGCGTTTCGGTTTATTTTCTTGTTACTATTTGATATAGATATTCAATTTTCAATGTGCATTACTTGGTGATCTCTCACCAATGGAGCCTAGCGGGATCGAACCGCTGACCTCCTGCGTGCAAAGCAGGCGCTCTCCCAGCTGAGCTAAGGCCCCACAAGACCTCTCAAGACTAAACAAGACCAATGTGCAGTTCCTTATCCTTAGAAAGGAGGTGATCCAGCCGCACCTTCCGATACGGCTACCTTGTTACGACTTCACCCCAATCATCTATCCCACCTTAGGCGGCTGGCTCCTAAAAGGTTACCTCACCGACTTCGGGTGTTACAAACTCTCGTGGTGTGACGGGCGGTGTGTACAAGGCCCGGGAACGTATTCACCGCGGCGTGCTGATCCGCGATTACTAGCGATTCCGACTTCATGTAGGCGAGTTGCAGCCTACAATCCGAACTGAGACTGGCTTTAAGAGATTAGCTTGCCGTCACCGGCTTGCGACTCGTTGTACCAGCCATTGTAGCACGTGTGTAGCCCAGGTCATAAGGGGCATGATGATTTGACGTCATCCCCACCTTCCTCCGGTTTATTACCGGCAGTCTCGCTAGAGTGCCCAACTGAATGATGGCAACTAACAATAGGGGTTGCGCTCGTTGCGGGACTTAACCCAACATCTCACGACACGAGCTGACGACAACCATGCACCACCTGTCACCTCTGTCCCGAAGGAAAACTCTATCTCTAGAGCGGTCAGAGGGATGTCAAGACCTGGTAAGGTTCTTCGCGTTGCTTCGAATTAAACCACATGCTCCACCGCTTGTGCGGGCCCCCGTCAATTCCTTTGAGTTTCAACCTTGCGGTCGTACTCCCCAGGCGGAGTGCTTAATGCGTTAGCTGCGGCACTAAACCCCGGAAAGGGTCTAACACCTAGCACTCATCGTTTACGGCGTGGACTACCAGGGTATCTAATCCTGTTTGCTCCCCACGCTTTCGAGCCTCAGCGTCAGTTACAAGCCAGAGAGCCGCTTTCGCCACCGGTGTTCCTCCATATATCTACGCATTTCACCGCTACACATGGAATTCCACTCTCCCCTCTTGCACTCAAGTTAAACAGTTTCCAAAGCGTACTATGGTTAAGCCACAGCCTTTAACTTCAGACTTATCTAACCGCCTGCGCTCGCTTTACGCCCAATAAATCCGGACAACGCTCGGGACCTACGTATTACCGCGGCTGCTGGCACGTAGTTAGCCGTCCCTTTCTGGTAAGATACCGTCACAGTGTGAACTTTCCACTCTCACACTCGTTCTTCTCTTACAACAGAGCTTTACGATCCGAAAACCTTCTTCACTCACGCGGCGTTGCTCGGTCAGACTTCCGTCCATTGCCGAAGATTCCCTACTGCTGCCTCCCGTAGGAGTCTGGGCCGTGTCTCAGTCCCAGTGTGGCCGATCACCCTCTCAGGTCGGCTATGTATCGTCGCCTTGGTGAGCCGTTACCTCACCAACTAGCTAATACAACGCAGGTCCATCTGGTAGTGATGCAATTGCACCTTTTAAGCAAATGTCATGCAACATCTACTATTATGCGGTATTAGCTATCGTTTCCAATAGTTATCCCCCGCTACCAGGCAGGTTACCTACGCGTTACTCACCCGTTCGCAACTCATCCAAGAAGAGCAAGCTCCTCTCTTCAGCGTTCTACTTGCATGTATTAGGCACGCCGCCAGCGTTCGTCCTGAGCCAGGATCAAACTCTCATTAAAAGTTTGAGTTCTCACTCATTTCTGTCACTGACAGATTTATTGTTTTTTCATTGTTCAGTACTATAACTTCAGTTATAGTGCCCTGCACATTGGTTCGTCTTGTTCAGTTTTCAAAGGTCTTTGTCACTCATTCTCTC
>NZ_JUNW01000059.1:0-1005 GCF_001075675.1 Streptococcus oralis | reverse complement strand
GCTGGGAGAGCATCTGCCTTACAAGCAGAGGGTCAGCGGTTCGATCCCGTTAACTCCCATAGGTCCCGTAGTGTAGCGGTTATCACGTCGCCCTGTCACGGCGAAGATCGCGGGTTCGATTCCCGTCGGGACCGTTTAAGATAACGGAAGTTATTTTAGACTCGTTAGCTCAGTTGGTAGAGCAATTGACTTTTAATCAATGGGTCACTGGTTCGAGCCCAGTACGGGTCATATTTGCGGGTTTGGCGGAATTGGCAGACGCACCAGATTTAGGATCTGGCGCTTAACGGCGTGGGGGTTCAAGTCCCTTAACCCGCATAATAGAAATCAGCCGGCTTAGCTCAGTTGGTAGAGCATCTGATTTGTAATCAGAGGGTCGCGTGTTCAAGTCATGTAGCCGGCATTTTTTTATATAGACTAAGAGGTCGATGCGAACGTAGTTCAGTGGTAGAACACCACCTTGCCAAGGTGGGGGTCGCGGGTTCGAATCCCGTCGTTCGCTTAGAGAGGCCGGGGTGGCGGAACTGGCAGACGCACAGGACTTAAAATCCTGCGATTGGTAACGATCGTACCGGTTCGATTCCGGTCCTCGGCATATAATGATGAGCACCCTTAGCTCAACTGGATAGAGTACCTGACTACGAATCAGGCGGTTAGAGGTTCGACTCCTCTAGGGTGCATTTTTTTATTTAACGCGGGAAGTAGCTCAGCTTGGTAGAGTACTTGGTTTGGGACCAAGGTGTCGCAGGTTCGAATCCTGTCTTCCCGATTCATGGCGGTGTAGCTCAGCTGGCTAGAGCGTCCGGTTCATACCCGGGAGGTCGGGGGTTCGATCCCCTTCGCCGCTATATTGATCTTGTTGGACCTTTAGCTCAGCTGGTTAGAGCTCTCGGCTCATAACCGAGTGGTCGTAGGTTCAAGTCCTACAAGGTCCATTGTAAATAATGGAGGATTACCCAAGTCCGGCTGAAGGGAACGGTCTTGAAAACCGTCAGGCGTGTAAAA
>NZ_JUNW01000058.1:0-596 GCF_001075675.1 Streptococcus oralis | reverse complement strand
ACAGTAGGAGATGGTGTGGCCAATAGCACACACGATGATTCATTGACAGATGGTTGGACACATGATTCTAAGATGCCAGGAAATCGCTACATCGAGGGCGAATTGACGACACCAGTCAAAGCCAACTATCTCCGTGTCCTCTATACAGCGGATTATGATGCCCGTTTTGTAGGATTTACAGAATTAGTCATCAACGATGGTGAATTTGTCAAACCAATCAATGATCCAACAGTAGAAGGAAGTAGTGGAGAAAGCCAAGGCAACCTTTATAATAATCTTGTAGACGGCAAAGTTTTGACCAGCTACAAGTCTGAAAAAGACAAGGGCGAATTGGTGTATCACTTGTCTGAACCAACTAAAGCTAACCACCTTCGTCTCGTTTCCAGTCTTCCTGAAGGAGCTAAGGCACGTGTTCTTGCTAGAACACTCAAGGATGGTCAAGACAGTTGGACAGACCTCGGTGCCATTACATCTAGTCTCCAAACCTTCGCTATCCGAAATGGTGGCTCTCTTCTAGACGTCAAATTAGTCTGGGAAGGTGGCAAGGCAGAATTTTATGAATTGGCAAGCTTCCATCAAGAATTAACAGAAGAACC
>NZ_JUNW01000057.1:0-797 GCF_001075675.1 Streptococcus oralis | reverse complement strand
GCAGAGCTCAAGGTCAACCAGCCAGACTTTATCAAGGAGCTGGTATCCATCGCTCGGGTCGGGCGTTCCCTCGGGGTCCACTTGATCCTAGCTACTCAGAAACCATCTGGTGTGGTGGATGACCAGATCTGGTCTAACTCACGCTTCAAGATCGCCCTTAAGGTGGCGGATCGTTCGGACTCCAATGAAATGCTTCATACACCGGACGCGGCCGAGATCACCCAGACAGGACGTGCCTATCTACAGGTCGGGAATAACGAAGTCTATGAACTCTTCCAGTCAGCCTGGTCAGGGGCGGATTACCAGCCGGACAAGGACGATATGGGGATTGAGGACCACACCATCTACCTGATCAATGAATTGGGCCAATATGAGATCTTGAATGAAGACCTATCAGGCTTAGAAGATGTGGATGAGATCAAGGAAGTTCCGACAGAGTTGGATGCGATAGTGCACCATATCCAGCTCTTGTGTGAAGAACAAGAGATTCCTCCAGTACCACAGCCATGGTTGCCACCGCTCAAAGAGCGCATCGCGCTAGAGGAGCTGGATGAAGTGCAACCAGCAGTAGCCTGGGCACAAGAGAAACCACTCTCTGTCCTCTTGGGGATGGCGGATATCCCGCAGGCCCAGAAGCAGGAAGCTGTCTCTATCAATCTCTCCAAGGATGGTCATATCCTCCTCTACGGAAGTCCGGGTACAGGAAAGACCACCTTCCTTCAGACAGCTGGTATGGACTTGGCTCGCAAATTCAGTCCCAAGGCCCTTACCATGTACTTGATGGACTTTGGTACCAA
>NZ_JUNW01000004.1:0-47160 GCF_001075675.1 Streptococcus oralis | reverse complement strand
TTGGTAGTAGCGCATGACTGTTAATCATGATGTCGTAGGTTCGAGTCCTACTGGCGGAGTATAAATCGAAACGTTCAACTGAGCGTTTTTTTATTTATAAATATAGTGGACTGTTGAAATTTCAAATTTTAATTTTTAAATCTGTAATTACCTCTTTATTTTATTTTTAGTTCGTTTAGCTTTAAATTCTTCTTTTATAGGATTTGAAGCTTTTTTAGTTCCTTTTTTTGTTAGACTAGTGTTACTAATAAGAAAGGGAATTTTTATATGCTTCAGAAATTTTATGATCGAGCATTCGTCTTTTTGAAACTAGTTGAACAAGAATATGCCTCTTTAGGCCAGAGTTGTTCAGAGTGGGAATCACTTCATCTTCGGTTTTTACTATATTACTTAATCCGATTTAAAATTAAAAGTGATAGGGACTTTTCTATATATCACTTTAGAACAGCTTATCGTCTATATCTAGATAAATTACTGCAAGGTGGTACAACTCTTATCTAATAGGAAGCATCTATGTAATAATTACGAACGATGGTTATAGATATATTTTAAAAAATATAGAATTAGCTTATAATCAGAGACTTCTGTATTTAGAAATGAGAGAATTTCCAAATCTTTTCTACTGTTTCTTCTTGATAAAATAGTATTTTTTTCTTATAATAAATTGTAAGATATAATTGCGGGTGAAATTCCTGCCATGTATATGAGAAAGGACGAGCTGCTAGTAGCTCAGACGAATTTTATTATGACTTCAGTTGTTGTTGTAGGTACCCAGTGGGGTGATGAAGGTAAAGGGAAAATTACAGATTTTCTTTCAGCTAATGCAGAAGTGATTGCTCGTTATCAAGGTGGTGATAATGCTGGTCACACAATTGTGATTGATGGCAAGAAATTTAAGTTGCACTTGATTCCGTCAGGTATTTTCTTCCCTGAAAAGATCTCTGTCATCGGGAATGGGATGGTTGTAAATCCTAAATCTCTAATAAAAGAGTTGACTTATCTTCATGAAGAAGGTGTGACAACAGATAACTTGCGTATTTCGGACCGCGCGCATGTCATTTTGCCATATCATATTGAATTAGACCGTCTACAAGAAGAAGCTAAGGGTGACAATAAAATCGGGACTACTATCAAGGGTATTGGTCCAGCCTATATGGATAAAGCTGCTCGTGTTGGAATTCGTATTGCAGATCTTTTGGATAAGGATATTTTCCGTGAACGCTTGGAACGCAATCTTGCGGAAAAGAATCGCCTGTTTGAAAAATTGTATGACAGTACTCCTATTTCAATTGATGATATTTTTGAAGAGTATTATGAGTATGGCCAACAAATCAAGCAGTATGTGACAGATACGTCCGTAATCTTGAATGATGCCCTTGATAATGGAAAACGTGTGCTTTTTGAAGGTGCGCAAGGTGTTATGTTAGATATTGACCAAGGTACTTATCCATTTGTTACTTCGTCAAACCCTGTCGCTGGTGGTGTGACAATCGGGTCTGGTGTTGGTCCAAGTAAGATTGACAAGGTTGTAGGTGTGTGTAAAGCCTATACGAGTCGTGTGGGGGACGGACCTTTCCCAACGGAATTGTTTGATAAAGTGGGAGATCGCATTCGTGAAGTAGGTCATGAATACGGTACAACAACTGGCCGTCCACGTCGTGTGGGTTGGTTTGACTCAGTTGTGATGCGTCACAGCCGCCGTGTATCTGGAATTACCAATCTTTCATTGAACTCTATCGATGTTTTGAGTGGTTTGGATACTGTGAAAATCTGTGTGGCCTATGATCTTGATGGTCAACGTATTGATTACTATCCTGCTAGTCTTGAGCAGTTGAAACGTTGCAAACCTATCTACGAAGAATTGCCAGGTTGGTCAGAAGACATCACTGGAGTCCGTAATTTAGAAGACCTTCCTGAGAATGCACGTAACTATGTTCGTCGTGTAAGCGAGTTGGTTGGTGTTCGTATCTCAACTTTCTCAGTAGGTCCTGGTCGTGAACAAACTAATATTTTAGAAAGTGTTTGGTCATAGGAGATTTTTAAGATTAGTTTAAGACAGGTTGGGTATACTATAGACAGTTACAAGAAGACCTCCTAACTTATTGTAACAAATATCCTAAACTTTTCTTTTTCATAATAATCTCCCTATTAAGTCACCGCATTCGGTGCCTTTTTTTGTGTTGAGAATCATGATATAATAATAAAATCGAAAAGTAGGAAAAGGAAAAATTGATGAATTATACAGTTGAAGAAAAAGAAGCCTTTATGAGAGAGGCTTTGAGAGAGGCTGAGATTGCCTTAGAACACGATGAAATTCCAATTGGTTGTGTGATTGTCAAGGATGGAGAAATCATTGGTAGGGGGCATAATGCGCGCGAGGAGTTGCAACGGGCGGTCATGCATGCAGAAATCATGGCTATAGAGAATGCGAATGTGAGTGAGGAGAGCTGGCGCCTGCTCGATTGTACGCTTTTTGTGACCATTGAGCCTTGTGTCATGTGTAGCGGGGCGATTGGGCTTGCCCGTATTCCAAACGTAGTCTACGGGGCTAAAAATCAGAAATTTGGTGCAGTTGGGAGCTTGTACGATATTTTGACAGATGAGCGTCTCAATCATCGTGTAGAGGTAGAAACGGGAATTTTGGAAGATGACTGTGCAGCGATTATGCAGGACTTTTTCCGAAATCGACGGAAAAAATAATTTCTCTTTAAAAACCGAGGGGAATGTGGTATAATAAATAGTGGAGCAACAGTTCTGCGTGAAGCGGGTCAGGGGAGGAATCCAGCAGCCCTAAGCGAGTGTGAATTGTGTGCTCTTTTTTCGTGCTTTTTTCGAATAAATAAGATAAAATAGCCTAGAATAAATGATTATAGAAAAGAGAAAAATATGAAAATTCGTGGTTTTGAATTGGTTTCGAGTTTTACAGATGAAAATTTGTTACCTAAGCGTGAGACAGCTCACGCGGCTGGTTATGATTTAAAGGTTGCTGTGCGTACGGTTATTGCGCCAGGAGAGATTGTCTTGGTTCCGACAGGTGTTAAGGCCTATATGCAGCCGACAGAAGTGCTCTATCTCTATGACCGTTCATCAAATCCTCGCAAGAAGGGTCTGGTCTTGATCAACTCTGTTGGGGTTATTGATGGAGATTATTATGGAAATCCTGGGAATGAGGGACATATTTTTGCGCAGATGAAGAATATTACAGACCAAGAGGTTATTCTTGAAGTTGGGGAACGTGTGGTTCAGGCTGTCTTTGCTCCTTTCTTAATTGCAGATGGAGACGAGGCAGACGGTGTTCGGACAGGTGGATTTGGATCGACAGGGCACTAAGATGAAGATTATCTTTGTACGTCATGGGGAGCCAGATTACCGTGAGTTAGAGGAACGTTCTTATACAGGTTTTGGGATGGACCTCGCTCCCTTATCTGAGGAAGGAAGACTGCAGGCTCGGAAACTGAGCAAAAATCCTTTACTCCGTTCAGCTGAAATACTCGTGTCTTCTGCAGTAACAAGAGCTTTAGAAACTGCATCTTATGTGGTTCGTGCTACGGGCCTTCCTTTAAGAGTAGAGCCTTTATTGCATGAATGGCAAGTCTATGAAGCAGGGATAGAGAACTTTGAGACAGCTAGATGCCTGTTTTTAGAAAACAAGGGGGAGTTGCTTCCTAATAGTCCTATTACGTATGAGACAGCTGCGGAGATGAAGTCTCGTTTTCTAGAATGCATGGCTAAGTATCGGGAATATGAGACTGTAGTAGTTGTTGCTCATCGAATGCTCATGCGCCAATTTGTACCAGACGAGAAGATTAATTTTTGCCAAGTGATTGAGTGTGAGGTAGAGATTTAGAAAGAGGTTTATTATCGCAAAGAAAAAAGCGACATTTGTATGTCAAAATTGTGAGTACAACTCACCTAAGTATTTAGGACGCTGTCCAAACTGTGGGGCTTGGTCTTCTTTTGTAGAAGAGGTCGAGATTGCAGAGGTCAAGAATGCGCGTGTGTCCTTGGCAGGTGAGAAAACCAAGCCTATGAAACTGGCTGAGGTAACTTCCATCAATGTCAATCGAACCAAGACGGAGATGGAGGAATTCAACCGTGTACTTGGAGGCGGAGTGGTTCCAGGAAGTCTCGTCCTAATTGGGGGAGATCCTGGAATCGGAAAATCAACTCTTCTCCTACAAGTTTCAACCCAGTTATCTCAAGTTGGTACGGTTCTCTATGTCAGTGGGGAGGAATCTGCCCAGCAGATTAAACTCCGTGCAGAGCGCTTGGGGGATATTGATAGCGAGTTTTATCTCTATGCAGAGACCAATATGCAGAGTGTTCGTGCAGAGGTGGAGCGCATCCAACCAGATTTTCTCATCATCGACTCTATCCAGACGATTATGTCTCCTGAGATTTCTGGAGTGCAAGGGTCAGTTTCTCAAGTGCGTGAGGTGACAGCTGAGCTCATGCAGCTGGCCAAGACTAATAACATTGCCATCTTTATCGTAGGGCATGTGACCAAGGAAGGTACTCTGGCTGGTCCTCGTATGTTGGAGCATATGGTAGATACGGTGCTTTACTTTGAAGGGGAACGCCACCATACCTTCCGTATCTTGAGAGCAGTCAAAAACCGTTTTGGTTCCACTAACGAGATTGGCATCTTTGAGATGCAGTCAGGTGGCTTGGTTGAGGTGCTCAATCCGAGTCAAGTTTTCCTAGAAGAGCGTTTGGATGGGGCCACTGGTTCATCAATCGTGGTAACTATGGAAGGGACGCGTCCGATTTTGGCGGAGGTTCAAGCCTTGGTGACACCGACCATGTTTGGAAATGCCAAGCGTACGACGACAGGGCTTGATTTTAATCGTGCGAGTTTGATTATGGCTGTTTTGGAAAAACGTGCAGGGCTTCTCTTGCAAAATCAGGATGCCTATCTCAAATCTGCTGGTGGTGTCAAATTAGATGAGCCTGCTATTGATTTAGCCGTTGCAGTGGCTATTGCCTCTAGTTACAAGGACAAGCCAACCAATCCTCAAGAATGCTTTGTAGGAGAGTTAGGTTTGACTGGAGAGATTCGACGGGTCAATCGTATCGAGCAGCGCATCAATGAAGCTGCGAAGCTTGGATTTACAAAAATTTATGTACCCAAAAATTCTTTGACAGGCATTAAACCACCTCAAGAAATTCAGGTGATAGGAGTGACGACTATCCAGGAAGTTTTGAAAATGGTCTTTGCTTAATCTGTGACAAATCCTCTCAAAAATGATAAGATAGGAGAAATATTTGATTATCAAATTTTTGAGGAGGGAATCGTGTCGTATTTTGAACAGTTTATGCAAGCCAATCAGGCTTATGTTGCCCTACATGGGCAGTTAAATCTGCCACTTAAACCCAAAACCAGAGTAGCGATCGTGACCTGTATGGACTCACGTCTACACGTTGCGCAAGCTCTAGGTTTGGCCCTTGGGGATGCTCATATCTTGCGGAATGCGGGTGGTCGAGTAACTGAGGACATGATTCGTTCACTGGTGATTTCCCAGCAACAAATGGGGACAAGAGAAATCGTGGTGCTTCACCATACCGACTGTGGAGCTCAAACCTTTGAAAATGAAAGTTTTCATGAACATTTGAAACTCGAGCTCGGAGTTGATGTGTCTGGTCAAGACTTTTTACCATTTCAGGATGTTGAAGAGAGCGTGAGAGAGGATATGCAATTGCTTCGAGAATCTCCACTGATTCCTGATGATGTGGTTATTTCAGGTGCTGTCTATGATGTGGATACAGGAAGTATGAGAGAGGTATACTAACTTTGTCTCGAAAAAATCTCATCCTAGCATAAAATCGATTGTTAAAATGTAGGATTTTTAGTTTTAATATAGCTAATATAAAATAGTAAAAAACAAGGGTATAAATGTTTGCTCTTGTTTTATTTTTGATTGAAAAATAAAGGAAAAAGCGCTACAATGGTAGATGGAAAATGTTGTGTAAAAAACAAGTGATACATAAATACCGGAGGAAATCATGTCTTTTTCTGATTTAAAGCTGTTTGCCCTTTCTTCAAATAGAGAATTGGCAGAGCGTGTGGCGCAAGAGATTGGGATAGAGTTGGGGAAATCGACTGTTCGCCAATTTTCAGATGGGGAGATTCAGGTCAACATCGAAGAGTCTATCCGTGGAAAACACGTCTTTATCCTACAATCAACGAGCTCACCTGTAAATGACAATCTGCTCGAAATTTTGATCATGGTAGATGCCTTGAAACGGGCTAGTGCAGAATCTGTCAACGTTGTCATGCCTTACTATGGTTACGCACGTCAGGATAGAAAAGCGAGAGCGCGCGAGCCAATCACTGCAAAACTTGTGGCAAATATGCTAGAAGTGGCTGGCGTGGATCGTTTGTTGACGATTGATTTGCACGCTGCGCAGATTCAGGGATTCTTTGATATTCCTGTGGATCACTTGATGGGCGCTCCATTGATTGCGGACTACTTTGAACGTCGTGGAATGGTTGGGCAAGACTATGTTGTTGTCAGCCCAGACCATGGTGGTGTGACTCGTGCTCGTAAACTAGCAGAGTTTTTGAAAACTCCGATTGCGATTATTGACAAACGCCGTAGTGTAGACAAGATGAATACCAGCGAGGTGATGAACATCATTGGTAAGGTCGAAGGTAAGACTTGTATCTTGATTGACGATATGATCGATACAGCTGGAACTATTTGTCATGCGGCAGATGCTCTTGCTGAAGCAGGTGCTGTTGAAGTTTACGCAAGCTGTACGCACCCAGTTCTTTCGGGGCCAGCTATGGAAAATATCCAAAAATCAGCTATTAAGAAATTGGTTGTTTTGGATACGATCTACCTACCAGAAGAGCGTTTGATTGATAAGATTGAACAAATTTCGATTGCTCATCTCTTAGGAGATGCCATTGTACGTATCCACGAAAAACGTCCTCTTTCTCCATTATTTAGTATCGAGAAAAAAATCTAAACTTTCACTTGAAATAGATCGTTCTCCTAGCAGGTTTCTTTTCTTGCTAGGAGATTTTTTGTAGTCAAAATCTGCAAGCCTTTTCAAAATATGCTATACTGATGGAAAAGGAGGATTTCTATGAGCCAAGAATTTATCAATCCAAGTGATGGTGTGGTACGTCAGTATCTTGCAACTAGTAAAACGTTAGCGGTAGTAGGCTTGTCCGATCGTGAAGAAACAACTAGCAATCGAGTGACTAAGGAAATGCAGGCTCGGGGCTATAAAATCATTCCAGTCAATCCCAAGGCTGCAGGTGGCGAAATCTTGGGAGAAAAGGCCTATGCAAGCCTAGCTGATATTCCTTTTCCTGTCGATATTGTCAATGTTTACCGACGTAGCGAGTTTTTACCAGATGTGGCGCGTGATTTTCTCAAGGCTGATGCCAAGATTTTTTGGGCACAACTAGGTCTAGAAAGTCTAGAAGCGGAAGAAATCTTGCGTGCTGGAGGATGCGACGACATCGTGATGAATCGCTGTATCAAGAGAGAACACACACGCTTAATTCTTGAACAATAAAAGGTAGCCAGTGGGCTACCTTTTGTCTTAGAAAATACCAATCAATGCTTGCATGCCAAGACTGGTGAGGATGATGGCAATCCAGCAAAGGGCTCCGAGAAGAATGGATTTACCGCTGGATTTGATCAATCCAATGAGATTGGTTTTGAGACCGATGGCGCTCATGGCCATGACGATAAGGAATTTGGAGAGTTGTTTAAGAGGGGTAAAGATACTACCGGGCACACCGAGAGAGGTAAGGAGAGTTGTTAAGAGAGAAGCCAAGATAAAGTAAAGGATAAAAAGTGGGAAGACTTTTTTTAGTTGGAAACCCTGACTATTTTTTTGTTGGCGGCTTTGCCAATAGGAGAGAAAGAGCGTGATAGGAATAATGGCGAGGGTGCGCGTGAGTTTAACAATGGTTGCAGACTCAAGGGTATTGGTCTGGTAGAGACTGTCCCATGCGCTGGCTGTGGCCGTTACAGAAGAAGTATCGTTGACTGCGGTTCCTGCAAAGAGGGCGAAGCCTTCGTTGGATAGGTGAAGCCAAGTTCCTAGAGTTGGAAAGATAAGCGCTGCTAAGACATTGAAGAAAAAGATAACGGAAATGGCTTGGGCCACTTCTTTTTCCTTGGCATGGATAACGGGTGCTGTCGCAGCAATGGCAGAACCACCACAGATCGAAGATCCCACTCCAATCAAGGTAGCTAGTTTTGTGTCTAGCGCAAAGAAACGCTGGAAGAGGTAGGCAACAATCAAGGAAATCGAAATAGTGGAGAGGATAACAGGGAGCGAAGATTGCCCAACTGCGAAGACTTGCGAGATATTGAGACCAAAACCGAGCAAAATAACGGCATATTGAAGCAATTTTTTTGAACTAAAGGTCAAGCCGGCATCCAATTGTTTGTAGGCAGAGAGAAAAGGATGGAGGAGCATCCCCACAAAAATCGCAAAGACAGGTGCTCCCACGACAGGAAAGAATCCTCCTAGGTACCAGGATATGAAAGAAATGAGAAGGCAGATCAAGATTCCTGCCCCATTTTTTGATAAAAATGACATATAAACCTCCGAAAATAAGCACTTTTTATTATAAGCTTATCCATCAGAAAAGTAAAATAGAAAACAGAAAGGATTAACTCAAAATGGAATTTTGCGGTCAGGGAGCTTTTGTAGTATAATAGTACTATGTTCTGCAAGTAAGGGGGTATCTATGGACTTAACCAAGCGCTTTAATAAACAATTAGATAAGATTCAAGTGTCCTTGATTCGTCAGTTTGATCAGGCCATTTCAGAGATCCCTGGAGTTCTGCGTTTGACCTTGGGAGAGCCTGACTTTACGACGCCAGATCATGTCAAGGAGGCAGCCAAGCGAGCGATTGACCAGAACCAGTCCTACTATACAGGGATGAGCGGTTTACTGACCTTGCGTCAGGCAGCTAGTGATTTTGTAAAAGAAAAATACCAGTTGGACTACAATCCTGAAAATGAAATCTTGGTTACTATCGGAGCGACAGAGGCTTTATCTGCTACTTTGACAGCTATCTTAGAAGAAGGAGACAGGGTTCTTTTGCCAGCTCCTGCCTATCCAGGCTATGAGCCGATTGTCAACCTAGTTGGGGCAGAGATTGTCGAGATTGATACGACTGAAAATGGTTTTGTCTTGACTCCTGAAATGTTGGAGAAGGCCATTTTGGAGCAGGGAGACAAGCTCAAGGCGGTTATTCTTAACTATCCAGCTAATCCTACAGGAATTACCTATAGTCGGGAGCAGTTGGAAGCCTTGGCAGCTGTTTTACGCAAGTATGAGATTTTTGTTGTCTGTGATGAAGTTTACTCAGAATTGACCTATACAGGCGAAGCCCATGTGTCTCTGGGAACTATGTTGAGAGACCAGGCTATTATTATCAATGGTTTGTCTAAATCGCATGCCATGACAGGTTGGCGTTTAGGTCTGATTTTCGCTCCTGCGGCCTTCACAGCCCAGTTAATCAAGAGTCACCAGTACTTGGTTACTGCCGCAAATACCATGGCTCAACATGCTGCGGTGGAAGCCTTGACGGCTGGTAAAAACGATGCGGAACCGATGAAGAAGGAATACATCCAGCGTCGGGACTATATTATCGAGAAAATGACTGCTCTTGGTTTTGAGATTATCAAACCAGACGGTGCCTTCTATATCTTTGCTAAGATTCCAGCGGGTTACAATCAAGATTCCTTTGCTTTTCTGAAGGATTTTGCCCAGAAGAAGGCTGTTGCCTTTATTCCTGGTGCTGCATTTGGTCAGTATGGAGAAGGCTATGTTCGCCTATCTTATGCAGCTAGCATGGGAACCATCAGAGAAGCTATGAAACGACTTGAGGAGTACATGAGAGAAGTATGATTCAATCGATTACGAGTCAGGGTTTAGTACTTTACAATCGAAACTTTCGAGAGGATGATAAGCTTGTTAAAATCTTTACAGAACAGGCAGGTAAGCGCATGTTTTTTGTGAAGCATGCTGGCCAATCCAAACTAGCTCCAGTTATTCAGCCATTGGTGTTGGCACGATTTCTCTTGCGTATCAATGATGATGGGCTTAGCTACATTGAGGACTATCACGAGGTGATTACCTTTCCCAAGATTAATAGTGATCTCTTTGTCATGGCCTATGCAACCTATGTGGCTGCTCTTGCAGATGCTAGTTTGCAGGATAATCAGCAGGATGCTCCCTTGTTTGCTTTCTTGAGGAAGACTCTGGAGTTGATGGAAGCAGGCTTAGATTATCAGGTTTTGACCAATATTTTTGAAATTCAAATCTTGACTCGATTTGGAATCAGCCTTAATTTTAATGAGTGTGTCTGTTGCCATCGGGTCGGTCAGGCCTTTGACTTTTCTTTTAAATATGGAGCCTGCCTTTGCCCAGAGCATTATCATGAAGATGAGAGACGTTGTCATCTCAACCCCAATATCCCTTATCTGCTCAATCAATTTCAAGCCATTGATTTTGAAACCTTGGAGACCATTTCGCTTAAGGCTGAAATCAAGCAAGAGCTACGCCAATTTATGGATCAACTCTACGAAGAGTACGTTGGGATTCACCTAAAATCAAAGAAATTTATTGATTCCCTAGCCGACTGGGGACAATTACTAAAAGAGGAAGACAAATGAAAAAAATCGCAGTAGATGCTATGGGGGGCGATTATGCACCTCAGGCCATCGTTGAGGGTGTCAATCAAGCCCTAGCTGACTTTTCAGATATTGAGATTCAACTCTACGGAGATGAAAGTAAGATTAAGCAATATCTAACAGCGACAGAGCGCGTCAGCATTATCCATACGGATGAGAAAATCAACTCAGACGATGAGCCGACAAAAGCTATCCGTAAGAAGAAAAATGCCAGCATGGTATTGGCAGCTAAGGCTGTTAAAGAGGGAGAAGCAGACGCTGTCCTCTCTGCTGGTAACACAGGTGCCTTGTTGGCTGCAGGATTCTTCATTGTGGGTCGTATCAAAAATATCGATCGTCCAGGACTCATGTCTACCTTGCCGACCATTGATGGAAAAGGCTTTGACATGCTAGACCTTGGAGCCAATGCGGAAAATACAGCCCATCATCTGCATCAATACGCTGTTTTGGGTTCCTTCTATGCGAAAAATGTTCGTGGGATTTCGAAACCACGTGTTGGTTTGCTCAACAATGGAACAGAAAGCAGCAAGGGAGATCCGCTTCGTAAGGAAACATACGACTTGCTAGTAGCTGATCAAAGTTTGAACTTTGTCGGAAACGTGGAAGCGCGTGATCTGATGAATGGCGTTGCGGATGTTGTCGTAACAGATGGTTTCACGGGAAACGCTGTTCTCAAATCCATTGAAGGGACAGCCATGGGAATTATGGGCTTGCTCAAGACAGCTATTACAGGTGGTGGTCTTCGAGCGAAGCTAGGTGCTCTACTTCTCAAGGATAGTCTTAAGGGGTTGAAGACACAGCTCAACTATTCAGATGTTGGAGGAGCAGTCTTGTTTGGCGTCAAGGCGCCAGTTGTAAAAACTCATGGCTCAAGTGATGCCAAGGCTGTGTACAGTACGATTCGTCAGATTCGTACCATGCTAGAAACAGACGTAGTTGCTCAGACTGCGCGTGAATTTTCAGGAGAATAAAAAAGATGACAGAAAAAGAAATTTTTGACCGTATTGTAACCATTATCCAAGAGCGACAGGGAGAAGACTTTGCCGTAACAGAAGCCTTGAGTTTGAAGGATGATCTTGATGCAGACTCAGTGGACTTGATGGAGTTCGTCTTGACGCTAGAAGATGAATTTGGTATCGAAATCACTGATGAGGAAATTGACCATCTTCAAAGTGTAACAGATGTAATCGAAACCATTAAAGGTAAAATATAGCCAAAAGCAACATGCAAGTCATGTTGTTTTTTTTGTTTGCAGAAGAAAGAAAAACGTTAAAATTTTTAGTAGAAATTGCGAATAAAGAGATGAGAAAGAAAAAGGAGGAACGTTTATGTATGTGATCGGTTTTTATCCGTGGTTTATTAAGTGGTTTTTAAAATAAAAATGAATGAATTGTTCATTTTCGAATTGTTTTTCGAATAGATAGGTAAGGAAAAAGGGAAGGAGATTACGCGATGTATTTACCAATCTTATTGCCATGGTTGATCAAATGGTATTTAAAATAAATGAAATTTACCTGTTCATTTTAAATTACTTCTCGAATAGATAAGTGAGAAGAAAAGGAAGGAGATAAGGGAATGATTTCAGTAATTTACCCATTCTGGTTTTTAAAATGGTTTAAAGCCTAGAAACCGTAAACTAAAAAAATAAAAATAAAGGAGAAAAAAGATGACAAACTTTGACAAAATGGAACAGAACTTTGTAGCTCTTACAGAAGAAGAGTTGATGGATGTGGATGGGGGGTCGGTTACCGCTGTAGTTGTAGGAGGTGTCTTACTAATTGGTGGTATTGCTTGGGGCTATTTTATGTAATAATAAGGAGAGAAAAAATGAATTTAAATAAATGGACAGAATTGACAGAAGAAGAATTGATGAATACAGAAGGTGGCTTAATTACCATAGCCATGATTGCTGGAGGAGTAGCAATTTTCCTTGGTGGTCGATTAATTGGTCAAGATTTAAAACGTAAATTTGGATAAAAGTAGAATTGTATGAAAAATCTAAAAAATGTAATGGGAGCAGTTCTAATTATTTTTGGAGTGCTTTGCATATTGGGAGATTTAAATGTAATCACCTTTAATGTTGAAAAATATTTCCAAACAGAATTAGTTGTTCCGATCCTTATTTTGATGATGAATTACTTGGATTTAGCTAAAGACAAGGTTTAAAGAGAACTATTTTTAGTGTATGGCAACTGCTATTGAATAGTCATCTTTTAATTATTATCAATGAAATAAGAACTAATTTAGGAATAGTAGGGATTTTGGTTGGAGTAGCTATTGGATTAGCCAGTATTATTTAAAAAGGAGAGAGAAAAATGAAAGAAATGGATAAAAAATTTGATATCATGACAGAAGAAGATTTGGCTCTTACTGAAGGAGGCTTCATTGTCACTACTTCCACAGCAATAGCTTGGGGTGTATTAGGAGTAGCTGCTTATATGTATGGGCGTTATCTAGGAAGTAGACGTTAATCTAAATATAGAAGGAAATTAACTATGAATCGTAACCTAAATCTCAATACATTGTTACCTAAGCTAGCCACTATACTTCCTTTGTTAGGAATAGGTCTTAATCTTACGCTTCATCTAATTCGTACGGGTTCGCTAGTATCTTTTGATTGGCAATGGACTGTAGTTGGTTTGCTTGCTTCGAGCTATTTTGGTATTTTTTGTAAGGATTTGACGAAAAATAATCAAAACTATAAAAGATCAATCTGAATGAAAAGGATTTTGTGCATGTAAATAGGAGTCTGCTATGAAAAAAATCTTATTAGGATTTGCTGAGGGGTATTTTGTCGTATCGATTATTCTTTATATCGCAACGTATTTGATTATGAAAAATCCGATCAATACTCTGTTTTATCCAGAAAACTATCCAATTCTGCTTGGTCTGTTTTATGTAGGATACAAGTACAAAACAAAAGAAAGTACGAGTGGGAATTGATGGACCATCAGATTGGAGTTTGAGATGAAAGTTGTTCAATTACTAGGAAAAACTTGGCCAGAGACTACTGTATTATTTAGCTCGATGGCTTATCTAATTATTAGAATCGTGGCCGATATAAACAAAATAAATCTACCTACATGGTTTGAATTTTTTGATATACCTAGGATTCCATCATCCTTGATGACATTTATCTTACTTTATAGAAATATCATTTCAGAATAGTTTATTTCTAGGCATTCATTTTTTAACGGTTACTTTAAACAGGCAGAACTTTTGTTCTGCTTTTTTACATTTAAATGATAGTTTATGCTTTTTAAAGTGCGTTTTAGGCGCGAAAATGGTTTATTTGGGAATATTCTCCTGTTTTTATCCTTATTTGGTTAAAATAATCTTACAAATTTTTAAAGAGATTGTTAGAAAAAGGAGAAGATATGAAATTTAGGAAAAGGCACTATCGTCCCCAGGTGGATCAGATGGATTGTGGCGTGGCTTCTTTGGCTATGGTCTTTGGTTACTACGGTAGTTATTACTCCTTGGCTCATCTACGAGAGTTAGCCAAGACGACCATGGATGGGACGACCGCTTTGGGACTTGTAAAGGTGGCAGAGGAGATTGGATTTGAGACGCGGGCTATCAAGGCGGATATGACGCTCTTTGATTTGCCAGATTTGACCTTTCCTTTTGTGGCTCATGTGCTCAAGGAAGGGAAGTTGCTCCACTACTATGTGGTGATAGGTCAGGATAAAAAGCACATTCATATCGCTGATCCAGATCCTGGTATCAAGCTGACCAAGATTTCCCGTGAGCGATTTGCGCAAGAGTGGACAGGGGTTAGTATTTTTATGGCACCATCACCGGACTATAAACCTCATAAGGAGAAAAAACAGGGACTCCTATCCTTCTTGCCGATCTTACTCAAGCAGCGTGGCTTAATTACCAATATCGTCCTAGCGACACTCTTGGTGACCTTGATCAATATCGTAGGTTCCTACTACCTTCAGTCCATCATTGATAGTTACGTCCCAGACCAGATGCGCTCGACACTGGGTATTATCTCAATGGGACTAGTCATCGTCTATATCCTCCAGCAGATTTTGTCCTATGCGCAGGAATACCTCTTACTTGTTCTGGGGCAACGCCTGTCAATTGATGTGATTTTGTCCTACATCAAGCATGTTTTTCACCTGCCGATGTCCTTTTTTGCAACACGCAGGACAGGAGAGATTGTATCTCGTTTTACGGATGCTAACAGTATCATCGATGCGTTGGCGTCGACCATTCTGTCGATTTTCCTAGATGTGTCGACGATTTTGATTATCTCGCTTGTCTTGTTTTCACAAAATATGACGCTCTTCTTCATTAGTCTACTTGCGCTTCCCATCTATACAGTGATTATCTTTGCCTTTATGAAGCCGTTTGAAAAGATGAATCGTGATACCATGGAAGCCAATGCGGTTCTGTCTTCTTCTATCATCGAGGACATCAACGGTATTGAGACCATTAAATCTTTGACTAGTGAAAGTTCACGCTATCAAAAGATTGATAAGGAATTTGTGGCTTATCTGAAAAAATCCTTTACCTACAGTCGGGCAGAAAGCCAGCAAAAGGCACTGAAAAAAGTTGCCCAGCTCCTGCTCAATGTTGCTGTTCTCTGGCTGGGAGCTATTCTGGTCATGGATGGGAAAATGAGTTTGGGTCAGCTGATTACTTATAACACCCTGCTTGTTTACTTTACCAATCCTTTGGAAAATATCATTAACCTACAAACCAAACTTCAGACAGCGCAGGTTGCCAATAATCGCTTAAATGAGGTTTATCTAGTAGCTTCGGAGTTTGAGGAGAAGAAAACGGTAGAAGATTTGAGCATGATGAAAGGGGATATGACCTTTAAACAGGTTCACTACAAGTATGGCTATGGTCGTGACGTCTTGTCGGATATCAATTTGACCATTCCGCAAGGGTCTAAGGTGGCTTTTGTGGGGATTTCAGGGTCAGGAAAGACCACCTTGGCCAAGATGATGGTTAATTTTTACGACCCAAGTCAAGGGGAGATTAGTCTGGGTGGTGTCAATCTCAATCAGATTGATAAAAAAGCCCTGCGCCAGTATATCAACTATCTGCCTCAACAGCCCTATGTCTTTAACGGAACGATTTTGGAGAATCTTCTTTTGGGAGCCAAGGAGGGGACGACTCAAGAGGATATCTTACGGGCAGTCGAATTGGCCGAGATTCGAGAGGATATCGAGCGCATGCCACTGAATTACCAGACAGAATTAACTTCGGATGGGGCTGGAATTTCAGGTGGACAACGTCAGCGAATCGCTCTGGCGCGTGCTCTCTTGACAGATGCGCCTGTCTTGATCTTGGACGAGGCGACCAGCAGTCTGGATATTTTGACAGAGAAGCGGATTGTTGATAATCTCATGGCTTTGGACAAGACCTTGATTTTCATCGCCCACCGCTTGACCATCGCTGAGCGGACAGAGAAGGTTGTTGTCTTGGATCAGGGCAAGATTGTCGAAGAAGGCACCCCTGCAGACTTGCTTGCACAGGATGGCTTTTATGCCCATTTGGTCAATAGCTAGAAAGAGGAGAAGATGAAACCAGAATTTTTAGAAAGTGCGGAGTTTTATAATCGTCGTTATCATAATTTTTCCAGTCGGGTGATTTTACCTATGTCACTTCTGTTCATGTTTTTACTGGGATTTGCAGTTTTTGCAGAGAAGGAGATTAGTTTGTCTACCCGAGCAACTGTCGAACCGAGTCGGATCATTGCCAATATCCAGTCGACTAGCAATCAACGCATTGTGGCCAATTATCTGGAAGAAAACAAGTTGGTCAAGCAAGGAGATCTGCTCGTTCAGTACCAGCAAGGGGCGGAGGCTGTCCAGGTCGAAGCATACGCCAGTCAATTGGAGATGTTAAAGGATCAAAAAAAGCAGTTGGGATATTTGCAATCCAGTTTGAAAGAGGGGAGTGATCAATTTCCAGAGGCGGATAAGTTTGGTTATCAGGAGATGTTTCGAGACTATCTCAGCCAAGCTAGTAGTCTTAGGAGTAATGTTTCTCAGCAAAATGCCAGCATCTCCTCGCAGAATGCGGCAGCAAGTCAGAGCCAGGCCGAGATTGGCAATCTTATCAGCCAAACAGAGGAAAAAATACGAGACTACAAAACAGCCAAGTCAGCGATTGAAAAGGGAGATCAACTGGATAGTCAGAATCCAGCCTACTCTTTTTACCAGACCTATAAAAATCAAGGTGAAGAAGATCCGCAAGCTAAATCGCAAGTTATTGCGCAAGTGGATGCACAAATTGCCCAGCTAGAGTCTAGCCTAGCTACGTATCGTGTGCAATATGCAGGTTCTGGAGCTCAACAGGCCCACGCAACGGGACTGGATAGTCAACTGGAATCACTCAAGTCTCAGCACTTAGTTAAAGTCGGTCAGGAATTAACTCTTTTGGATCAGAAAATTTTAGAAGCAGAGTCGGGTAAGAAAGTCCAGGGAGGTCTCCTCGATAAGGGGAAGATTACAGCAAGTGAGGATGGGGTACTTCACCTCAATCCTGAGACTAGTGAATCTACGATGGTCGCAGAAGGAACCCTGCTAGCCCAACTCTACCCATCCTTGGAAAAAGAAGGAAAAACCAAACTCACAGCCTATCTCAGTTCAAAAGATGTTGCTAGAGTCAAGATTGGGGATTCTGTCCGTTATACTACGACTAATGATGCCAAGAATCAAATTTTCCTGGATTCCACGATTACAAGTATTGATGCGACAGCTACAAAGACTGAACAAGGAAATTTCTTTAAAATTGAGGCGGAGACTAATTTAACTTCGGAGCAGGCTGCAACACTTCGTTATGGTTTAGAAGGCCGCCTGCAGATGATCACAGGGAAGAAAAGCTATCTCCGTTATTTTTGGGATCAATTTTTGAATAAAGGGTAATATTCGTGTTTTTCAGAGGATAAATGATTTTAAAACTGTAAGAAGAGTTCATCTTGCAGTTTTTCTTTACGCTTAAAATAGGGAAACGTTATTTATTCGTAAAAACCTTGAATTTTTCATATTTTTGTGGTAGAATGTGCTCAAGTAAAACGAAAGGCGAACTTTAAAATGTCAAAACAACTGATCTATTCGGGAAAAGCCAAGGATATCTATACAACTGAGGATGAAAATCTCATTATTTCAACTTACAAGGACCAGGCAACTGCCTTCAACGGTGTCAAGAAGGAGCAGATTGCGGGCAAGGGAGTGTTAAATAATCAGATTTCATCTTTTATTTTTGAGAAATTAAATGCGGCTGGTGTAGCGACTCACTTTGTGGAGAAAATTTCGGACACGGAACAGCTCAATAAAAAGGTTGAGATTATTCCTTTGGAAGTTGTGCTCCGCAACTACACAGCTGGTTCCTTTTCAAAACGTTTTGGCGTAGAAGAAGGTATCGCATTTGAGACTCCAATTGTCGAATTTTACTATAAAAACGATGACTTGGATGATCCCTTTATCAATGATGAGCATGTGAAATTTCTGAAAATTGCAGATGATCAGCAGATTGCTTACTTGAAGGAAGAAACCCGTCGTATCAATGAGCTCTTGAAAGCTTGGTTTGCTGAAATTGGACTTAAATTGATTGACTTTAAGCTAGAGTTTGGTTTTGACAAGGATGGTAAGATTATCTTGGCAGACGAGTTTTCACCAGATAACTGCCGTTTGTGGGATGCTGATGGTAACCATATGGATAAGGATGTTTTCCGTAGAGGTCTTGGAGAATTAACAGACGTTTACGAGATTGTCTGGGAGAAATTGCAGGCTTTGAAATAAGCTGTTAGAAACGGAAAACCTTCGTCTTTCAGATGTAAGGACTCAGGCTGTAAAGGTCCCCTGGACCTTTTCACTCCGTCGGGGGCTAGGTAAATTAACCAGCGTCTACGAGATTGTCTGGGAAAAGTTGCAAGGTTTAAAATAACACCTTCAAGGTCATTTGTGAACATTGCAAGAGCTGAAATAAAGGAATAAGAATTGATGAATAAACGTATTTTTGTTGAAAAAAAGGCTGATTTTCAAGTCAAGTCAGAGAGTTTGGTAAGGGAGCTCCAGCACAACTTGGGACTGTCAACTTTGAAAAGTATTCGCATTGTGCAGGTTTATGATGTCTTTGACTTGGCAGAGAACTTGTTTGCGCCTGCCGAGAAGCATATCTTCTCTGAGCAGGTGACAGACCATGTCTTGGATGAAGCGGCTGTGCAAGCAGATCTTGCCAACTATGCTTTCTTTGCTATTGAAAGCCTGCCAGGGCAATTTGACCAGCGTGCAGCTTCTTCACAGGAAGCCTTGCTTTTACTGGGAAGTTCGAGTGATGTGACAGTCAACACAGCTCAACTTTACTTGGTTAATAAAGATATTGATACAACGGAGTTGGAAGCGGTCAAGAACTACTTGCTCAACCCAGTTGATTCTCGTTTCAAGGATATCACGACAGGGATTGCCAAGCAGGAATTTTCTGAGTCAGACAAGACTATTCCTAAATTGACCTTCTTTGAAAGCTATACAGCAGAAGACTTTGCTCGCTACAAGGCCGAACAAGGGATGGCCATGGAAGTGGATGATTTGCTCTTTATCCAAGACTACTTCAAGTCAATTGGGCGCGTGCCGACGGAAACAGAACTCAAGGTCTTGGACACTTACTGGTCTGACCACTGCCGTCACACGACTTTTGAGACAGAGTTGAAACAGATTGATTTCTCAGCTTCTAAATTTCAAAAGCAATTACAAGCGACTTATGACAAGTATATTGCCATGCGTGAGGAGTTAGGGCGTTCTGAAAAACCACAAACCTTGATGGATATGGCGACTATTTTCGGTCGTTATGAGCGTGCTAATGGTCGTTTGGACGATATGGAAGTGTCTGACGAAATCAATGCCTGCTCGGTTGAAATCGAAGTGGACGTTGATGGTGTCAAGGAACCTTGGCTCCTCATGTTTAAAAATGAAACCCACAACCACCCAACGGAGATTGAGCCATTTGGTGGGGCTGCTACTTGTATCGGTGGAGCTATTCGTGACCCATTGTCAGGGCGTTCTTATGTTTACCAAGCCATGCGTATCTCAGGTGCAGGTGATATTACAGCACCGATTTCAGAAACGCGTGCTGGGAAATTGCCACAACAAGTCATTTCTAAGACAGCGGCTCATGGTTATTCTTCTTACGGGAATCAGATTGGTCTTGCGACGACCTACGTTCGTGAGTACTTTCACCCTGGATTTGTAGCTAAACGCATGGAGTTAGGCGCAGTTGTCGGTGCGGCTCCAAAGGGTAATGTTGTCCGTGAAAAACCGGAAGCGGGGGATGTCATTATCCTGCTCGGTGGCAAGACTGGACGTGATGGTGTCGGTGGTGCGACAGGGTCTTCTAAGGTTCAAACAGTTGAATCTGTGGAGACTGCCGGTGCTGAGGTTCAAAAAGGGAATGCAATCGAAGAACGTAAGATTCAGCGCCTTTTCCGTAATGGCGATGTCACTCGTCTCATCAAGAAATCCAACGACTTTGGAGCAGGTGGTGTCTGTGTGGCTATCGGTGAATTGGCAGATGGTCTTGAAATCGACCTCAACAAGGTTCCTCTTAAATACCAAGGCTTGAATGGTACAGAAATTGCTATCTCTGAATCACAAGAACGGATGGCAGTTGTGGTGAGTCCTGAAGACGTAGATGCCTTCGTCGCAGAATGTAATAAAGAAAATATTGACGCGGTTGTTGTGGCAACAGTGACTGAAAAACCAAATCTAGTCATGCACTGGAATGGTGAAACGATTGTCGACTTGGAACGCCGTTTCCTTGATACAAACGGTGTGCGCGTAGTCGTTGATGCCAAGGTTGTGGACAAGGATGTCAAACTCCCAGAAGAACGCACAACAAGTACTAACACACTTGAAGCAGATACCCTTGCGGTACTATCTGACATCAACCATGCGAGTCAAAAAGGCTTGCAGACCATCTTTGACTGCTCGGTCGGTCGTTCAACGGTCAATCACCCACTTGGTGGTCGCTACCAACTCACACCAACTGAGGCATCTGTGCAGAAATTGCCAGTTCAGCACGGTGTGACTCACACTGCGTCTGTTATGGCCCAAGGATTTAACCCTTATCTAGCAGAATGGTCTCCATACCACGGTGCTGCCTACGCAGTTATCGAAGCGACTGCTCGTCTAGTGGCGACAGGTGCCAATTGGTCCAAGGCTCGTTTCTCATACCAAGAGTACTTCGAGCGGATGGACAAGCAAGCAGAGCGTTTCGGTCAGCCAGTAGCAGCTCTCCTAGGTTCTATCGAAGCACAAATCCAACTTGGCTTGCCATCTATTGGTGGTAAGGACTCTATGTCTGGTACATTTGAAGAATTGACGGTGCCACCAACCTTGGTTGCCTTTGGGGTAACGACAGCAGATAGCCGTAAGGTGCTCTCTCCTGAGTTCAAGACTGCTGGTGAAAATATCTACTACATCCCAGGTCAAGCTCTTTCTGCTGATATCGACTTTGATTTGATTAAGAAAAACTTTGCTCAATTTGAAGCCATCCAAGCTGACCACAAAGTGACATCTGCATCAGCTGTTAAATATGGTGGTGTCCTTGAAAGCTTAGCTCTTACTACCTTTGGAAACCATATTGGTGCAGAGGTAAACTTGCCTGAACTTGAAACAGCTTTGACAGCTCAATTAGGCGGATTTGTCTTCACATCTCCTGAAGAAATCATTGGAGTGGAGAAGATTGGACAAACAAGTGCCAACTTTACACTCCTTGTCAACGGTGTGAAGTTAGATGGACAGAAACTTGACAGTGCCTTCCAAGGAAAGCTGGAAGAAGTTTACCCAACTGAATTTGCCCAAACTAAAGAACTGGCAGAAGTGCCAGCTGTCGCTTCTAACGCAGTCATCAAAGTCAAAGGAACTATTGAAAAACCAGTGGTTTACATCCCAGTATTCCCAGGAACCAACTCAGAATATGACTCAGCTAAAGCCTTCGAAAAAGAAGGTGCAGAGGTTAACTTGGTGCCATTCGTGACCTTGAATGAAGAGGCTATTGTCAAGTCAGTTGAAACTATGGTTGACAATATTGGCAAGGCTAATATCCTTTTCTTTGCGGGTGGTTTCTCAGCTGCGGACGAGCCAGATGGTTCAGCCAAGTTTATCGTCAACATCCTGCTTAATGAAAAAGTGCGTGTAGCTATTGATAACTTTATCGCTCGTGGTGGCTTGATTATTGGTATCTGTAATGGATTCCAAGCCCTCGTCAAATCAGGTCTTCTTCCATATGGGAACTTTGAGGATGCTAGCAGTACTAGCCCAACCCTTTTCTACAATGATGCCAACCAGCACGTAGCGAAGATGGTGGAAACTCGTATTGCCAATACCAACTCGCCATGGTTGGCTGGAGTGCAAGTGGGTGATATCCACGCCATTCCAGTATCGCACGGTGAAGGGAAGTTTGTCGTGACGGCTGAAGAATTTGCTGAACTCCGTGATAATGGTCAAATCTTTAGTCAATACGTTGACTTTGAAGGCAAGCCAAGTATGGATTCTAAGTACAATCCAAATGGTTCTGTAAATGCCATCGAAGGAATTACCAGCAAGAACGGCCAAATCATCGGTAAAATGGGACACTCAGAACGTTATGAAGACGGTCTCTTCCAAAATATTCCAGGAAATAAAGACCAGTACTTGTTCGCGTCGGCGGTTAAATACTTTACTGGGAAATAAGACTTGCAGATTTTCTAATAGATAGTATCCGTAATGTAAAAGTCATGTAGATTTAGTTCTTGGTGATTGCAAAAGGTTTGTTTTGCGAGTGAAACGAGCTTCTACCGTATCATTCGGCTCTACTGAAGGAATGATGCAAAAATAAAAATTAGGTATAAAAAATGACATACGAAGTAAAATCTCTTAATGAAGAATGTGGTGTTTTTGGTATCTGGGGGCATCCAGATGCTGCTAAATTGACCTATTTCGGACTCCACAGTCTTCAGCACCGTGGTCAGGAGGGGGCAGGAATCCTCTCTAATGACCAGGGGAACTTGAAGCGTCATCGTGATATGGGGCTTTTATCAGAAGTGTTCAGAAATCCAGCTAATTTGGATAAACTGACTGGAGCGAGCGCGATTGGGCATGTTCGTTATGCGACTGCTGGCGAAGCTTCTGTAGATAATATCCAGCCCTTTCTCTTCCGCTTTCACGATATGCAGTTTGGACTTGCTCACAACGGAAACTTGACCAATGCTGAATCGCTCAAGAAAGAATTGGAACAAAGAGGAGCTATTTTCAGTTCAACTTCGGACTCGGAAATCTTGGCTCACCTCATTCGTCGGAGTCACAATCCGAACTTGATGGGCAAAATCAAGGAGGCGCTCAGCCTTGTCAAAGGTGGCTTTGCTTATATCTTGTTATTTGAGGATAAGTTGATTGCTGCGCTTGATCCTAATGGCTTCCGTCCGCTTTCTATCGGAAAAATGGCAAACGGAGCGGTGGTGGTTTCGTCTGAAACCTGTGCCTTTGAAGTCATTGGTGCTGAGTGGATTCGTGATGTGAAACCAGGAGAGATTGTAATCGTAGATGACAATGGTATCCAGTACGATAGTTATACGAATGATACCCAGTTGGCGATTTGTTCTATGGAGTATATCTATTTTGCTCGCCCTGACTCTAACATCCATGGGGTCAATGTCCATACAGCTCGCAAACGTATGGGGGCTCAATTAGCGCGTGAGTTCAAGCACGAAGCAGATATTGTGGTCGGTGTGCCAAATTCCTCGCTGAGCGCAGCTATGGGATTTGCAGAAGAATCTGGTCTGCCAAATGAAATGGGTCTGATCAAAAACCAATACACGCAACGCACCTTTATCCAACCGACTCAAGAATTGCGTGAGCAAGGGGTGCGGATGAAGCTATCAGCCGTTTCGGGTGTCGTTAAAGGAAAACGTGTGGTGATGATTGATGATTCCATTGTTCGTGGGACAACCTCTCGCCGTATCGTTCAGCTCTTGAAAGAAGCGGGGGCTTCTGAAGTTCACGTTGCTATTGGTAGTCCAGCGCTAGCTTATCCATGCTTCTACGGGATTGATATCCAGACGCGTCAGGAGTTGATTGCGGCTAATCATACAGTCGAAGAAACCTGCCAAATCATTGGTGCGGATAGCCTGACCTATCTTTCGATTGATGGCTTGATTGAATCCATTGGGATTGAAACAGATGCGCCGAATGGTGGTCTCTGTGTCGCTTATTTTGATGGAGACTACCCAACTCCTCTCTACGACTATGAGGAAGAATATCGTAGAAGCTTGGGGGATAAGACCAGTTTTTACAAATAGACGGATAAAGACTCTCCATGAAAGGAAAGGAAGAGAAGATGACAAATAAAAATGCTTATGCTCCACGTCTCGCTACTGACTAAAAGCTAAAGCATTTGTCAGTAGACGCTTTGTCTTATGGGACCAAAGCTAGAGCCCTGACTAGTATTTTTAGATAAAATAATTGTTTATCTAAAAATACGTCGCAATCTTCTCAAAGAAAAGGAAAAATAAAATGGCAAATAAAAATGCGTATGCCCAGTCGGGTGTAGATGTTGAAGCGGGTTATGAAGTTGTTGAGCGGATCAAAAAGCATGTGGCTCGTACGGAGCGTGCAGGTGTCATGGGAGCTCTTGGTGGCTTTGGTGGCATGTTTGACCTTTCAAAAACAGGTGTCAAAGAGCCGGTCTTGATTTCGGGGACGGATGGTGTTGGCACCAAACTCATGCTGGCTATCAAGTACGACAAGCATGATACCATCGGTCAAGACTGTGTGGCCATGTGTGTCAACGATATCATCGCTGCAGGTGCGGAGCCTCTCTATTTCCTCGACTATGTGGCGACAGGGAAGAATGAACCAGCTAAACTAGAACAAGTGGTTGCTGGTGTGGCAGAAGGTTGTGTGCAAGCTGGTGCCGCCCTCATCGGTGGTGAAACGGCTGAAATGCCTGGTATGTATGGCGAAGATGACTATGACTTGGCTGGTTTTGCGGTCGGTGTGGCAGAAAAATCTCAAATCATTGATGGTTCGAAGGTAGCAGAAGGTGATGTTCTTATCGGACTTGCTTCAAGTGGGATTCACTCAAATGGTTACTCACTCGTTCGTCGTGTCTTTGCCGACTACACAGGCGAAGAAGTCTTGCCTGAGTTGGAAGGCAAAAAGCTGAAAGATGTCCTTTTGGAACCAACGCGTATCTACGTTAAAGCTGTTTTGCCACTCATCAAGGAAGGTTTGGTTCATGGGATTGCCCACATCACAGGTGGTGGTTTCATCGAGAATGTCCCTCGTATGTTTGCAGCTGACTTGGCTGCTGAGATTGAGGAAAGCAAGGTTCCAGTCCTTCCGATCTTCAAAGCCCTTGAAAAATACGGTCAGATCAAACACGAAGAAATGTTTGAAATCTTCAATATGGGTGTGGGCCTCATGTTGGCAGTTAGCCCTGAAAATGTAGACCGTGTCAAGGAATTACTGGATGAACCAGTCTATGAAATTGGTCGCATCGTCAAGAAAGAAAACGAAAGTGTCATCATCAAATGAAAAAAATAGCGGTTTTTGCCTCTGGTAACGGCTCAAACTTTCAGGTGATTGCCGAAGAATTTCCGGTGGAGTTTGTCTTTTCAGACCATCGTGATGCCTATGTGCTTGAGCGTGCAGACAAGCTTGGCGTCCTGTCCTATGCTTTTGAACTCAAGGAGTTTGAGAACAAGGCGGACTACGAAGCAGCTCTTGTCGAACTCTTGGAAGAACACCAGATTGACTTGGTTTGCCTCGCTGGCTACATGAAAATCGTTGGGCCCACCTTATTGGCAGCTTATGAAGGTCGAATCATCAACATTCATCCAGCCTACCTGCCAGAATTTCCAGGAGCTCATGGGATTGAGGATGCTTGGAAAGCTGATGTCGCTGAGAGTGGTGTCACCATTCACTGGGTGGATTCGGGTGTGGATACAGGAAAGATCATCAAACAAGTCCGTGTGCCACGTCTAGCTGATGATACTATCGAAAGCTTTGAAGCTAGTATTCATGAAGCGGAGTACAAGTTGTATCCAGAAGTTATTAGAGAATTGTTGGACAATTAAATGAAAAAATGGTTGGAAACACTTGCCTTGATTACCTTGGCAATCATTCTACGTTTACTGGTAAATTTTTTCTTCCCAGAGATTCCCTATTGGGGGAGATTTTTACTGACAGTAATTTTGGGAGTCTTGGTAATCGTCTCCCTACACTTTATGAATCGAAAAATTCGTAGGTAGAGAATTTGAAAATGAAAGGAAAAAACATGACTAAACGCGCTTTAATCAGCGTCTCAGACAAAGCGGGCATTGTTGAATTTGCCCATGAACTCAAAAAACTTGGTTGGGATATCATCTCAACAGGTGGTACCAAAGTTGCCCTTGACAATGCTGGGTTAGATACCATTGCCATTGACGATGTGACTGGTTTCCCAGAAATGATGGATGGTCGTGTGAAGACCCTCCACCCAAATATTCACGGTGGGCTCTTAGCTCGTCGTGACTTGGATAGTCACTTGGAAGCAGCTAAGGATAATAATATCGAATTGATCGACCTTGTTGTGGTCAACCTTTACCCATTCAAGGAAACCATTCTTAAACCAGACGTGACGTACGCTGATGCGGTTGAGAACATCGATATCGGTGGGCCATCTATGCTTCGTTCAGCAGCGAAGAACCATGCTAGCGTAACAGTTGTTGTAGACCCTGCTGACTATGCTGTTGTTCTTGACGAATTGGCAGCAAATGGTGAAACGACTTACGAAACTCGCCAACGTTTGGCGGCTAAAGTTTTCCGTCACACAGCGGCTTACGATGCCTTGATTGCAGAATACTTCACAGCTCAAGTGGGCGAAGCAAAACCAGAAAAACTCACTTTGACCTATGACCTCAAGCAAGCTATGCGCTATGGGGAAAATCCTCAACAGGATGCCGATTTCTATCAAAAAGCTTTGCCAACGGACTATTCAATTGCATCAGCGAAACAGCTTAACGGGAAGGAATTGTCCTTCAATAACATCCGTGACGCTGATGCGGCGATTCGTATCATCCGTGATTTCAAAGACCGTCCAACCGTTGTGGCTTTGAAACACATGAACCCATGTGGAATTGGTCAAGCTGACGACATTGAGACTGCTTGGGATTATGCTTATGAGTCTGACCCAGTGTCTATCTTTGGTGGAATTGTCGTCCTTAACCGTGAGATGGATGCTGCGACAGCTGAGAAGATGCACGGCGTTTTCCTTGAAATCATCATTGCACCGAGCTATACGGATGAAGCGCTGGCCATTTTGACCAACAAAAAGAAAAACTTGCGTATCCTTGCCTTGCCATTTGATGCCCAAGACGCTAGCGAGGTGGAAGCAGAATACACAGGTGTAGTAGGTGGACTTCTGGTGCAAAACCAAGACGTAGTCAAAGAAAGTCCAGCTGACTGGCAAGTGGTGACCAAACGCCAGCCAACCGAGACAGAAGCGACTGCTCTTGAGTTCGCTTGGAAAGCTATCAAGTACGTCAAATCAAACGGAATCATCGTGACCAACGACCACATGACACTTGGCGTTGGCCCAGGACAAACCAACCGAGTGGCTTCTGTTCGCATCGCCATTGAACAAGCCAAGGACCGCCTTGACGGCGCTGTGCTTGCTTCAGATGCCTTCTTCCCATTCGCGGATAACGTGGAAGAAATCGCCAAAGCAGGTATTAAGGCCATCATCCAGCCAGGTGGCTCAGTACGTGACCAAGAATCCATCGAAGCGGCGGACAAATACGGCTTGACCATGGTCTTCACAGGTGTGAGACATTTTAGACATTAACAATAAGAACATGAGCATTTCCAATTATGGAAATGCTCATGTTTTGAATTATATGAGAGGGAGAAGATTAATCATTTAGTAATGTTGAATTATATTCTGCTATGAATAATAGAAAAGTATTTATAACCCATAGTTTATTAGCTTTAGACATTTCATTTTGTAAGGTTAACAATTTTATATAGTCAAATTTATTAGTTTGTTGTAAATTACGATATTCGTGTTCAGATAAAATATGTGTTGAACAAGGATAAGTTATAATTCGCTCGTATTTTAATATTTGTAATTTTACAATCCTCTTAAGTAATCTTTTTATGTAGATATTATAAGAAATCACATCATTGAAGTAGGATTCAAAATTTTTATCTAGATAACAGTTTAAATTTTTCTTTTTCTTGTCATCTATATTTAATTCATTGCATATTTCTTTTAGAGACTCAGAACTACAGCAGTTTAATATTTTAGAAGCTATATCATGTTGCAATATTGCAGAGATATCCGCAATACTTTCTAATCGATTCGGAATGATGAAAGGAATTTGGAATACTTTGTAAAGTTCATTATTGTTAACAATGGCTTTATATTCCTTACCCGTCACAATTTTATTTAAAAATTTATTTAGAAATTGTAAGTCATTATTGATTTCTATATCGAAATAAGATTCAACCATTGGGTAATTTATATAAAGTTGGCCATTATTTGTTACATCGCTGAAATATTCTTGTAATCGCTGTATCTTATTTATAGAAAAGTTGGGATCTTGTGCTTCGTAATCAAAAATTAAAAAAATATTTTTATAATTTCTTTTTCTACCGATAGATTCAAATCTTTGAGAATCATACTTATTTAAAACAAAAGGTAAATCCACATCATTGGAGGGATCATCCCATTTTTCTCCATATTGTTCTTGAATTTTCTGGTATAATTGGTAAATATTTGTGCCAAAAATATGTATATTTTCTTCAGTAATACTAAGTTCAGGGAAAACTTCGATAATAAGTTTAAAAAGTTCATTTTTTTCATGATGGCCTTCGACTATAAAAAGGGTTTGAGCTCGTGTTACATTATTCATATTCATCAAACTCTCCGCTAATGTACATCTTTTCTAGATTATGTCCCTCTCGTAATTCTCGCTTAGTTGCTTTGTTTAAAGGTGTTATAAATCCTTTTTGAGATAAAATGAACAAGCAGTCGGGTCTAAATAACTCATTAGACATAATATTTGTATCGTGTGTAGTCAAAATGATTTGGGTGTCTGGAAATATTTTTTTTAAATGACGTATCAACTTTTCAGAAAGTTCGTAATGATAAAAAGCATCAAATTCATCGAAAAATAAAAATTTAGGAGGATTGTTGGCTTTGAAGTGCTCAAAGATATAGAGGATTCTAAAATAGAATTTGGCCAAAGCCAATGTTCCACTAGATGCTTCTCTAAAGAATGGAACATTTTTATTTTTATAAACAAAACAAAGCATATCGTCCCCATCTATTTGTTCTATTGAATCTAAGTGACAGTTTATACCCATGCTATTAAGAAATGCTTCCAGTCCTTTTGCTGTCTCTTTGTGATCAAGTGTATGCTGGAACCAACGATTTATAAAATATTTCGGTGCTTCATGATTAATAAGCACCATGTTTCGGATAAATGTTCGGAGATATGTGAGAATAGAAGCATCTGACTTAGAGGTGTTAGTTATCAGCCATGTTAAAAAAGATCTGTTTTCTCCGTCTAAATCTTGCTTGTCACTTGAAACCTGATCTCGATAATTATCTATTAGTATGTTGAAATCGTTGTTTATGATACCTAGTTTATTGGCTATGTCCTCCACAGCAGTATATGATATTGGGTCAGTAGACAAATCTATTTTCCAAACTAATTCGTTATTTATAGATAGTGATTCTGTTTGTATAATCTGATATTCATTTTTTGTATAAATGTATTCGATGTCATTGTTATTATGTAAAAATATATAACAAAAAGTAGCAATAACGTTGTCAGAGTTGTTATTTAAAAAAGATGTTAAATTTTGCTCATCAATCAAGGATCTACTGGAAAGATTTTTTGTAATATCAAATAATGCTAAACCTAAATTGGATTTTCCTGTAGCATTTCTACCATAGATAAGTACTTTACTCAAAAGGTTATTTGATAAGCAATCCTCATTAAATTTATAACCTCCGACTTGTGAAAAGTTAATTGAGATTTCATTTTCAAAGTTTTTATAATTCTTTACTGAAAAGTATTTTAGCATTTGTCAATCCTCCTATTAGGATTATTATATCATAAAAAACACTTTCCGTAAAAAATTTACGGACATTTAGTTTATTTGGAAAGCCATCAAGTATGTGAAATCAAACGGAATCATCGTGACCAATGACCACATGACACTTGGCGTTGGCCCAGGTCAAACCAACCGTGTGGCTTCAGTCCGTATCGCTATTGACCAAGCTAAAGACCGCCTTGATGACGCTGTGCTTGCTTCGGATGCCTTCTTCCCATTCGCGGATAACGTGGAAGAAATCGCTAAAGCAGGAATCAAGGCCATCATCCAGCCGGGTGGATCAGTACGTGACCAAGAATCCATCGAAGCAGCGGATAAATATGGCTTGACCATGATCTTCACAGGTGTGAGACATTTTAGACATTAAGAAGCAAAAGGGAAGAAAACAGTTTCTTTCCTTTTTTGGCTTAAAATACTAAGTGAAACAAGATTAAAACGAACGTTTATGATATAATGTTAGTAAATAATTCGCAAAAGAGGTTGAGAGATGAAGCTATTAGTTGTCGGTTCGGGTGGTCGTGAACATGCGATTGCTAAGAAGTTATTTGAATCAAAAGACGTTGAAAAAGTCTTTGTGGCTCCTGGGAATGACGGGATGACTCTGGATGGTCTGGAATTGGTAAATATCTCTATTTCCGAACATTCTAAGCTTGTTGACTTTGCAAAGGACAACGATATCGCTTGGACCTTCATCGGGCCAGATGATGCCCTTGCTGCTGGAATTGTGGATGATTTTAACCAAGCTGGTCTCAAAGCCTTTGGTCCAACAAGATTAGCAGCGGAGCTGGAGTGGTCCAAGGATTTTGCTAAGGAAATCATGGTCAAATATGACGTTCCGACAGCAGCCTATGGCACATTTTCAGATTTCGAGGAGGCCAAGGCTTATATCGAGGAGAAAGGCGCTCCTATCGTCGTCAAGGCAGATGGATTGGCACTTGGGAAAGGTGTCGTCGTTGCCGATACAGTCGAGCAAGCGGTCGAAGCTGCTCACGAGATGCTTTTGGACAATAAGTTCGGTGACTCGGGGGCGCGAGTGGTCATCGAGGAATTCCTTGACGGAGAGGAGTTCTCTCTCTTTGCCTTTGTCAATGGGGACAAGTTCTACATCATGCCAACGGCTCAGGATCATAAACGTGCCTATGACGGCGACAAGGGCCCTAACACGGGTGGGATGGGAGCTTATGCGCCAGTTCCTCACTTGCCACAGAGCGTGGTTGACACAGCGGTTGAGACTATTGTCAAGCCAGTCCTTGAAGGAATGATCAAAGAAGGTCGTCCGTATCTTGGTGTCCTTTACGCGGGGCTTATCTTGACAGTAGACGGACCTAAGGTTATCGAGTTCAACGCTCGTTTTGGTGATCCCGAAACTCAGATTATCCTGCCTCGCTTGACATCTGACTTTGCGCAAAATATCACGGATATTCTCGATGGCAAGCAGCCAAACATCACGTGGACGGACAAGGGTGTGACTCTGGGTGTGGTTGTCGCATCCAAGGGCTACCCGTTAGATTATGCAAAGGGTGTCGAGTTGCCAACTAAGACAGAAGGCAATATCATCACCTACTATGCAGGGGCTAAGTTTGCGGAAAATAGCAGAGCATTGCTATCCAACGGCGGACGAGTCTATATGCTGGTCACCACAGCCGATACCGTCAAAGAAGCCCAAGAAACCATCTACCAAGAACTCGGTCAACAAAAAACAGAAGGCCTCTTTTACCGAACCGATATCGGAAGCAAGGCAATTAAGTAACGATATAAGAATAACGCGACGAAGTCGCCAAATACGATAATGGTTGCATAACTTGCGAGCATTAGCGAGCTGATATAGAGCAATCACCGCCGTTGTGAAAGAACGATTGCTTATAAGCCAATCGTTCAGGGAAATCGGAAGACTTTGGGCTTCCGATTTAGGCACGAGACACCTTTGGTGGCTGCTGCCGTCCCTCACAACTTAAGGTGATTGAAAAAAGAAAGGAAAGAAAAGGAATATTATGACTAAACCAGTAATTTCCATCATCATGGGCTCCAAATCCGACTGGGCAACCATGCAAAAAGCCGCCGAAATCCTAGACCGCTTCGGTGTAGCCTACGAAAAGAAAGTCGTCTCTGCCCATCGCACGCCTGACCTCATGTTTCAGCATGCAGAAGAAGCCCGCAGTCGCGGCATAAAGGTCATCATCGCAGGTGCTGGTGGTGCCGCGCATTTGCCAGGAATGGTCGCAGCCAAAACAACCCTTCCTGTCATCGGTGTACCTGTCAAATCGCGCGCTCTTAGTGGCGTGGATTCGCTCTACTCTATCGTACAGATGCCAGGTGGCGTGCCTGTTGCGACGATGGCTATCGGTGAAGCAGGAGCGACAAATGCGGCCCTCTTTGCCCTCCGTCTCCTGTCAGTAGAGGATCAAGCTATCGCGACAGCGTTGGCTGATTTCGCAGAAGAGCAAGGAAAAATCGCAGAGGAGTCTACCAATGAGCTCATCTAAAACAATCGGAATTATCGGTGGTGGTCAGCTGGGGCAGATGATGGCAATTTCTGCTATCTACATGGGGCACAAGGTTATCGCGCTGGATCCTGCGGCTGATTGCCCAGCCTCTCGCGTGGCGGAAATCATCGTGGCACCTTATAACGATGTGGACGCTCTCCGTCAGTTGGCGGAGCGTTGCGATGTCCTGACCTATGAGTTTGAAAATGTCGATGCCAACGGTTTGGATGCTGTTATCAAGGATGGTCAGCTTCCTCAAGGAACAGACCTGCTTCGCATCTCCCAAAATCGCATTTTTGAAAAGGACTTCCTCTCAAACAAGGCGCAAGTCACTGTGGCACCTTACAAGGTTGTGACTTCTAGCCAAGACTTGGCAGATATTGATCTATCTAAAAACTATGTCCTCAAGACTGCGACAGGTGGCTATGATGGACATGGGCAAAAGGTCATTCGCTCAGAAGCAGACTTGGAAGAAGCCCATGTGCTAGCTGACTCAGCAGACTGTGTCTTGGAAGAATTTGTCAACTTCGACCTTGAGATTTCTGTCATCGTGTCAGGAAATGGCAAGGACGTGACAGTCTTCCCAGTTCAGGAAAATATCCACCGCAACAACATTCTGTCTAAGACCGTCGTGCCTGCTCGCATTTCAGAAAGTTTAGCAGATAAGGCAAAAACCATGGCAGTGCGAATCGCAGAACAACTGAATCTTTCTGGAACGCTATGCGTGGAAATGTTTGCGACAGCTAATGATATTATCGTCAATGAGATTGCCCCACGCCCACACAACTCAGGGCATTACTCCATCGAAGCCTGCGACTTCTCCCAGTTTGACACGCATATCTTGGGTGTTCTGGGAGAACCATTGCCAGCTATCAAACTACATGCGCCTGCTGTTATGCTCAATGTTCTTGGCCAACATGTCAAGGTCGCTGAAAAATATGTCACAGAAAATCCAAGCGCCCACCTCCACCTGTATGGTAAAATAGAAGCGAAGCACAACCGCAAGATGGGACATGTGACCTTGTTTAGTGATGCGCCGGATAGTGTAGTTGAGTTTGGGGAGGGGATTGATTTTTAGGGAAATATGAAAAAATATTTTAAAAACAACATAAAACAGCTGATATTTTTATTGTTACTAGTGATGGCATCTGGTCCCTTTTTCTCAGTTGTTATCGGAATTTTTTCCAATTATTTGAATTCTGGATTGGGTGATTGGTTGAGCTTTTATGGAAGTGTCGCTGGAATTGTAATCTCATTGATTGTTGTCCATTTACAATTATCACTCGAAGAAGAAAAGGAATTACGTAAGTATCGACCAGAGTTGGTTTTAAGCAATGATTATCAGCTTATCAAGCCAAACTGTAGAGTATATTTTGATGATAAATATTGGTTTCATCTACGAAAATCAGAAAATAACAAACAATATGTAGCAGCTAATAGTTTTGAAGAATCTTATTCTAATGAGGATAAAAGAGATAAAATTTTATCTCTTGAAATTGTTAACAATCAACCGATATTTAATGTTCGGATCTTATTTGGAGAAAGTTTAGACGGTGAGCTGATACCAAAGTTAAATGCGGAGCAAAGATTATATGTAATCTCAAAAGCACATCAAAAAGAGATACATCAACATATCTTAGGTAACAAGCCTAATTTTAATCACGTCCCAGAGACGATTACTTTATTCTTTACAACGCTTTCTGGAGAAGTGTGTAAGTATATTTATAATGTTGATGGCAAAGGATATTGTAGCATTAATCGGAAGTATTTTGGGGTAGACTATCCTGAAGCTACTAAAAATATTCATATTTGTGACTATATTGTTAGTAAATAAGAGGTATTAAGTAAATTTAATTTTTTATAGATTAATTCATTTTTTATATTTTCGCTGAAAAAGATAGAATCGTATCAATTTATGATTTACCGCTGGATACTGATTTGAATACACTGGATCACTATCCATCTGTATGGATTGGGAAATAGGAGTTTGGATAACTTAATAGGTAATATTTAGGAGGATATTTTATAATGACAATTGATTTAAGAGGAGAGGTTAGATTAGCGGATGAGGCCTTGGCTTTAGATTGGTATAAAGATAACGGCTACACTAATATAGGAGAAGCTGTATGCGCTATAAAATATGGATACATAAAAAATAATTCCCTTACCTATAGTCATGTTCAACACGAAATCAATTACTTGGTGGAACAGTTAAAAATTTATGTTGAAAATTGTGATATTATTCTTCCTGTACCTAGTTTTAATCCATTTCATAAAGATAATCCAGATGGGAATTTAAAGATTATGTACATGATAGCTGAGCGTCTAAGTGAGGTTAGTGGGAAAAAAGTTGATTTTTCTGTACTCGGAAAGCGAACATCAAAACAAGCTAAAGATTCTCAAATCAGTGCAGATGATTATGTATCGGAAAATTTACCTAGTAATATAAAAAGTGTATTATTAATTGATGATTTATTTGGTGAAGGTAATACGGCAAATTACACTGTTTCGGCGTTAAGACGGGAAAATCCAAATATTTTTATTAGATTTATTAGCCTTACAAAAAATAAATATGGAGGCATTCCTAAAAAATATGAATGTAGAATTTCAAAATATAGTAAATTGTCTGTTAACAATGAAAGTGAGTTCATAGATTTATATTTTTATAGAGATGACAAACCTGAACACGTCAAGATTTGGCAAGAGCACTATTTGTTCGGAGAGGTTAAGCAAGCATTTGAACAAAATGATTTTAAAAGAGTTTTCGATTTATCTGTGTATCGAAATTCTAATGGATATTGGACTGTGAGTAAGAATGATGATGAAGAGAGTGATGAAGAATAACTCGAGGTGTTTCATATGAGAAAAATATTCATAAGTGGGAGTATTTCAAGCAAAGAAATTCCCCAAGAAGTTATTAAGTCAGTTGATGATAGTCGTAAAAGAAATTATACAATCTTGATAGGTGATGCTAAAGGGATTGATAAAAATATACAGGATATGCTTAAGGCAGATAATTATAAAAATGTAGAGGTTTATCATGTAGGTCCTAGTCCTAGAAACCTTTCAGATCGAGAATGGATTGATAGGCGTATTCCTGTAGACACTGAAAATGAAAAATTTTTTAAAAACGGGAAATATACTAGAGAAGCTCAAATGATAAAGGATAAAGCTATGTCTAATGATGCTGATTTTGGTTTAGTAATTTGGAAAGACACTAGTAAAAATCGGTTTGGGAATATTTCGGTAAGTAAAGGTTCATTAAATAATATTTATAATTTACTTGTCCAAAATAAATATGTTGGACTCTTCTATATTCCTAAGCCAGAAAAAGGAATAATGAAGTTTAAGAATATAGCAGAATTTGAAGAACAGGTTATTGAAAAGCTTGTTCAGAAAGAAACAAAGGATTATTACTATAAAATGAAAAAAAATGCTAATAAATCAAATAATAAATATTCTGAACATGGTAATAATGAGCAGCTTTCCTTATTCGGCTAAAGTTACTTTTTAGAAGAAATAAATTATAAGAAAAGAAAGGAAATGGGCACCTAGTTTGCAGAACTGAACTCGGGCGGAAAGCTCGGAATTTAGATAGACCTCCTAGGACGCAAGCGTTCGTTGTTGGTCTCCTAAAATTCAGTCGCTGTCTAGTCGCCCTTGGTATCTTAATCATGATCAACCGTTACTCTCGCCCTGAGATGGCGAATATTTGGAGTGAAGAAAATAAATACCGTGCTTGGCTTGAGGTGGAAATCTTGGCTGACGAGGCATGGGCTGAGTTGGGGGAAATCCCTAAGGAAGATGTGGCTTTGATTCGCGAAAAGGCGGACTTTGACATCGATCGTATTTTAGAGATTGAGCAGGAGACGCGCCACGATGTGGTTGCCTTCACACGTGCGGTTTCTGAGACTCTTGGTGAGGAGCGCAAGTGGGTCCACTATGGTTTGACTTCTACCGACGTGGTGGATACTGCCTACGGTTACCTCTACAAGCAGGCCAACGACATCATCCGTCGTGACCTTGAAAACTTCACCAACATCATCGCTGACAAGGCTAAGGAGCACAAGTTCACCATCATGATGGGGCGTACTCACGGTGTGCATGCGGAACCTACAACCTTTGGTCTGAAATTGGCAACTTGGTACAGCGAAATGAAACGCAACATCGAGCGTTTCGAGCATGCGGCTGCTGGTGTGGAAGCTGGTAAAATCTCTGGTGCGGTTGGGAACTTTGCCAACATTCCACCATTTGTAGAGCAATATGTCTGCGACAAATTGGGTATCCGTGCCCAAGAAATCTCGACACAGGTCCTTCCTCGTGACCTTCATGCTGAGTACTTTGCAGTTCTTGCTAGCATTGCAACTTCCATCGAGCGTATGGCAACGGAGATCCGTGGTCTGCAAAAATCTGAGCAACGTGAAGTGGAAGAGTTCTTTGCCAAGGGGCAAAAAGGTTCTTCAGCAATGCCTCACAAACGCAATCCTATCGGTTCTGAAAACATGACCGGTCTGGCGCGTGTTATCCGTGGTCACATGGTGACGGCCTATGAAAACGTCGCTCTCTGGCATGAACGTGATATCTCTCATTCATCAGCTGAGCGTATTATCACCCCAGATACGACCATTTTGATTGACTACATGCTCAACCGTTTTGGAAACATCGTCAAGAACTTGACAGTCTTCCCAGAAAACATGATTCGCAACATGAACTCAACTTTTGGTCTTATCTTTAGCCAACGTGCCATGTTGACCTTGATTGAAAAAGGCATGACACGTGAGCAAGCCTATGACTTGGTGCAACCGAAAACGGCTTACTCTTGGGACAACCAAGTAGACTTTAAACCACTTCTGGAAGCAGATCCAGAAGTAACCTCACGCCTCACTCAAGAGGAGATTGATGAAATCTTCAACCCAGCATACTACACCAAACGAGTGGATGTTATCTTTGAACGTATCGGACTTGGTGATTAATCCTAACAATAAAAAGCGAGATTCAATCTCGCTTTTTTGTATGCTTATCGAAGGGTGTTAATCTTCTTTTTTCTTAGTGAGTCCATAGGCTGCTAGTGTCGCCATGAGGCCTGCTGCGACCAAGCCTGCAGAATCTTGACTTCCTGTTGCAGGGAGTTGTTTTTCATCTGCTTTGGTAGTAGTTGGTGCAGTTTGCTCAGCTTTCTCAACGGCAGTGCCGACTTCAACAACTTGAGTGACCGCTTCCTGTGTTACCACGCTATTGACAAGTGTTCTTTCTTCTTTTCCATCAGCACTAGTGCTCACAGAGTAGAAGGCACTACGGTGGCCGTTAGCCCCTTTAGTAACAACTTGCGTTTGTCCTTTTGGTAATTGAGGATTTTCACGTGTCACAGTAGTGAATGGAATTTCTTCCTCTTGGATATCCAGTCTTGGTTTTGTTTCTGCGGCTGGAGCAAGACCGTGTTCGTCTCCTACATGGGTTACAAGGGTTCCGACTTCAATAACTTGGGTCACTGCTTCTTGAGTCACAAGGCTATCTACAAGAGTTTTCACTTCCTTACCGTCAGCACTAGTGCTCACAGAGTAGTAATGACTGCGACGACCGTTAGCGCCTTTAGTAACGGCTTGAGTCTTCCCTTTGAACAAGAGTGGATTTTCACGTGTCACAGTAGTGAACGGAATATCTTCTTCTTGGATATCCAGTCTTGGTTTCGCTTCGGCAGCTGGAGCAAGGCCACTTTCATCCCCTTTGTGGGTAATAGGGGCCCCGATTTCAACCACTTGGGTCACAGGTTCTTTGGTTACTTGGCTATCTAGAACGGTTTCTGTTTGTTTACCATTTTCAGTAAGGACAGAGATGTAATGAGTGCGTTCGCCATCTACACCTGGTGTGACAATCTTTTCTTGCTTAGCTGGGAGGTTTGGATTTTCCTTCTTGATAACTTCAAATGGAATCTTTTCTGCTCTTGTGATGAGTTCCGGTTTGGTTTCGACATTGGCAGCTAGTTCATTTTCATCGAGGCTTCCTGAGTGAGTTGCCGCTGGTTTGAGGCCTAGGCGGGCTGCTTTGAGTTTAGCTACGAGAGCGTCTAACTCGGCTTGTTTGTTACGGTTGAGGTTGTAGTTGAGAGCTTCTTTCGCTGCATTTAGGGCCTCCAAGCTTTCCTTGCTGTATCCATCCAAGTTTGCAGGGATTTGAGCAAGTTCCTCACGGAGGGCATTGTAGTTAGCGCGGAAGTAGTCTTTATTATTGTCTGCAAAGGCAGTCATTAGTTCAAAGATTTCTTCTTCCTTGTACTCAGCACTTGGTCTGTCTGCCCAGATAGCAAGCATGCTTCCGACGGTTGGAAGGTCTACCTCAGGATATTTGGTAGATGCAAGCTGGTTAAATGGTGTTTTTTTAGTATTTTCAATTGCTTTTTTGAGGAAACCACCACCATCTTCAGGTTTTTGGCCGAGAATGTAGTACCAGTCTCCGTTGGTGTTAAGGAATTTGTAGCCTTTGCTTGCCAGGTACTGAGGAGATGCAAGGTTGTAACCCCACCATCCCTTAGACCAGTAAGAGATGATGACATCCTTGTCAAACTCAACATCATCCTTGTCCTCGTAGTAGAAACCATCGTTGAAGGCCATTGGTTGAAGGCCTCTTTCTTTGGCCATGGCAGCAAGGGTGTTAGAGTACTCAGCAAACTTGCCATAGAGTCCATACCATTTGAGGTAGTACCAGCCTTGAGCGTTGGTGGCATCATTGGCATATTCGTCTGTACCGTAGTTGAAGATCTTAGTCTTGCCTGCAAAGAAGTCCATGTACTTGCCGATGAGGGCTTTGACAAAGTTCATCGCCTCTTCGTTTTCGAGGTCCATGGTTGTTTTGGAGACCTTGTCAAAGTTGGCTTGAGGATTCTTGATTCCAAGTTTTTCCATAGCGACGAGCATAGCATCCATGTGGCCAGGGCTGTTGATTGCTGGGATGAGTCCGAGGCCTTTTGATTTTGCGTACTCGATTAATTCAGTGATTTCAGCCTGGCTAAGAGTGGTTCCGTTTGGATCATCGTAGTAAGCTTTTGTCCCTTCAATGATGGCATTTTTGACATCGTCACTTGCATAAGTTTTTCCGTTAGCAGTGATAGTCATGTCATCAAGTAGGAAGCGAAGTCCATCATTTCCTAGGAGGAGATGCACATCAGAATACCCGAGTTCGCTAGCTTTATCAATGATACGTTTGAGTTGCTCAGCTGAGAAGTACTTACGTCCAGCGTCGATTGAGATCACCTTGTTCTTGGCAAGTTTTTCAACTTCGCGTTTCGCGTCTTCTTCTTTTTGAGCTTCTGGTGTGAAGGTCAAGTTGCTGACAGCTTCTTGGAGTTTCGCGATTGCTTGGTCAATGGTGTCTTGTTGGGCGCGGCTGAGGTTGCTATCGAGTGAGCGAATGGCTTTTTCAGCTTCTTTTACAGCTGCGACACTTTCCGCAGTATAGCGGTTAAGGTCTGTCGGGACTTCTTTCAGAGCTTGCTCAGCAGACTCATAGTCAGCTGCGAAGTATTCAGCATTGGCATTTGCGAAGCTACGCATGAGTTTGAAGAGGCGTGATGGTGAATAGCGTGCAGATGGGGTATCCGCCCAAGCAGCTACCATACCCCCGATGAACGGGATAGTAGCCCCATCAGATTTTGGTACAGAAGTGATTGGAGTGTTCTTGATACCATTGAGTCCTTGGTCCAGGTTGTACCAGCCTTGGCCATCGGCATTTCGTCCGAGGACGTAGTACCAAGCATCGTTGGTGTTAAGGATTTGGTGGCCTTTTTCAACTAGAAGTTTAGAAGAAGCGACGTCGTATCCGCCCCATCCACCAGTCCACATAGAAACGATGATGTCTTTGTCAAAGGTTCCAAAACTAGTGTCGCTATTGTAGTAGATACCGTCGTTAAAAGCCATTGGTTTGAGGCCGTGAGATTTGACGATGCGAGCAAGGTCATTAGCGTAGGCGATAAATTTATCATAACCCTTGTCTGGGAATCCATCTTCTGGATACCATTTATAGGCTTGAAGAACGCTCCAGCCTTTAGCATCTGTAGCATCATTGGCGTACTCGTCTAGCCCGATGTTGAAGATGTCAGATTTGCCAGCGAAGTAAGCAGCATACTTGTTGATCAGAGCTTTGGTAAATGCAACAGCCTCCTTGTTATCAAGGTCAACGGTACGAGCAGATTCCTTACCAAAGTAGTTGAAGTTCGGTTTTTGGATACCTAATTCTTTCATGGCATGCAAAATCGCATCCATGTGACCAGGGCTGTTTACAGTTGGGATGAGACCAATGCCTTTGTTTTTAGCATAATTGATCAAGTCCGTCATCTGACTTTCTGTCAAATGGTTGCCGTTTGGATCCTTGTAGTAGGCATTGGTTCCATTTTCGAGTGCACGTTTGACATCGTCGCTTGCATAGGTTTTGCCATTGGCTGTGATCGTCATGTCGTCCAACATAAAACGCATGCCATCATTTCCAACTAGTAAATGAAGATCCGTGTAGCCGTAGTGTTTGGCTTTGTCGATGATTTCTTTTAGTTGGTCTGGAGAGAAGTACTTGCGTCCAGCGTCGATTGAGATCATTTTTCTTTTAGCCAGTTTTTCATTTACCTGAGCTGCACGTTCCGTGCTAGGAGTGGCTACTGCAGGTGTGACGGCTTCATTTTTCTTTTCGGAAGGAGTACTTTCGGCAGGAGTTTCAGCTGGGGCAGGGCTTTCTTTCTCGGCAGTAGGAGTTGGAGCAGCATTTTCTGTCACAACTGGTGCGCTTGACTCTTCTGTTTTTGGAGCAACTGTTCGAGGAGCCTCCTTGTCTTCTTTGACCTCCTCTTTTACAGGCTCGTCAGCCTTTTCTTCCAGTTTTTCTGGAACCTTGGAGTCTACAGCTTCCTTGACTGCTTGAGGACTCTCTTGAATAGTTTGAACAGTTTCTTCAGCTGTTGGAGCTGGAGTAATCCCGTCGGCAGATACGACTTGGGCGCTAAAAGCAAATCCTATCAGTACAGAAGCTGCCCCAACCGCGTATTTACGAATGGAGAAGCGCTGTTTCTTTTCTAGTTTCATGACAAAACCTCCTTGTTATTATCATATATGATAGCGTTTACATAAAACCAATTTTATTTTATTATCTAAGGAGTAAAATGTCAAGTGGGTTTATATAAGAACTATAATAAATGGAGGAAATCATAAGATTTAGGAGAAATTTGCTAATAAGGGATAAAACAGAGGAAAAACCAAACGAAATTTTACCTTGTTTTTAGTAAAAATGCTACTAATTAAATAAGAGCCCTTCATAGCGTTTTCACAACTTCTTTCTCGTGCTATAATGAATATAGAAAAAGCCTGAGCTAGGCTCAGGCTTTTTCTTAATGACCTCGATTGCATGAGATGAATTTGATTTTGTAGTAGTCCGCTCGCTTATAAGTTTCACTATAGGCAAGGACTTGGCCAGTGGCCTCAAGTTTTGTAGTCTTCGTTTGGAAGACAGTTGGGAATTGTGTATCGATTCCGAGTACAGAAGCAGCATGCTCTGGTGTTGGGAATGCGATTTCGTTGATTTCCTCAAAGTGTTCATCACTCATGTGAATGCGGTAATCCAATTTGAAACGTGTATAGATAGAGCTATAATAGTCAAGATTTGGATAGTTGGCATTGATGTATTGCTCAGGAATATAAGATGTGTGGTAGATGTATGTCACATCATTTGTCTGACGAATACGTTCAATCTTATAGTAGAATTGATCTCCACGTAGTCCAAGTTTATCTAAATATTCAAGTTTGTTTCCGCGCTCGATAGAAAGGACAGTAACTTTATCGTCTTTTGTTTCAAAGATTTCGACATCTGAAAACTCAACGAGTTTGTGCTTGCGGGCACGTGAAACGAAAGTACCTTTACCTTGTTGGCGGACAATGTAGCCGTCTTTAGCAAGGTCGTTCAAGGCACGAACAACTGTGATTGAACTCACATCGTACATCGCGATCAATTCGGCTTCTGTATAAAATTTATCTCCACTTGCAAATTGACCAGAGATGATTTTGTTTTTTAATTCATCTTTAATATATTGGTATTTAGGAATAGCCATAAATTTCACCTCGATTCTCTTTCTCCAATTTTGATTTTACCACAAATATAAAGAAAAGAGTAGTATTAAGGTCAAAAAATTAAAATAATAGACTAAAAATGTTATTTTACATGTAAAAAAATTCATTTGATGTTCTTGTGAATTATCATACATAAAAAGATCGTTTTCATGCTATTTTTAGATAATTTCGGTAAACGGTAAGTAAAAAAATAGAAAAATTTTAAATAATTTTCTAAAACCTATTGACAAATGCAAAAGATTTGATTATAGTTAATATTATAATAAATGAAAGCGCAAACTTAATTCGTCAGAGGTAATAACATGACCAGATTTAAAATTGAGGACGATTTCTATTTAGACGGAAAACCGTTCAAGATTTTGTCCGGCGCCATTCATTATTTTAGGATTCCAGCAGAGGATTGGTATCATTCTCTCTATAACTTAAAGGCGCTTGGCTTTAATACAGTCGAGACCTATGTGGCTTGGAATTTACACGAACCTGTTGAAGGGGAGTTTGATTTTGAAGGTGCCAGAAATTTGGAGAGATTTCTTCAAATTGCACAAGATCTAGGTCTCTATGCCATTGTACGCCCGTCTCCATTTATCTGTGCGGAATGGGAATTTGGTGGCTTGCCGGCTTGGCTCTTGACAAAGGACATGCGAATTCGCTCGTCCGACCCGGCCTACATCGAGGCTGTTGCTCGCTATTATGACCAATTATTGCCAAGGCTTGTGCCTCGCTTGTTGGATAATGGTGGAAACATTCTTATGATGCAAGTCGAAAATGAATATGGCTCTTATGGAGAAGATAAGTCTTATCTACGAGCAATTCGGAAATTGATGGAAGACCGAGGGATTGATTGCCCACTCTTTACTTCAGATGGCCCATGGAGGGCTACTCTGAAAGCCGGAACCTTGATCGAAGACGATCTCTTTGTGACAGGAAACTTCGGTTCTAAAGCTCCGTACAACTTTTCACAGATGCAGGAATTCTTTGATGAGCATGGCAAGAAATGGCCCCTCATGTGTATGGAATTCTGGGATGGTTGGTTCAACCGTTGGAAAGAACCCATCATCACTCGTGATCCTAAAGAATTGGCAGAAGCTGTTCGAGAGGTATTGGAGCAAGGCTCTATCAACCTTTACATGTTCCATGGAGGGACAAACTTTGGTTTCATGAATGGTTGCTCGGCTCGAGGAACTCTGGATTTGCCACAAGTCACATCTTACGACTATGATGCCCTTCTCGATGAAGAAGGAAATCCAACTGCTAAATACTTAGCAGTCAAGAAGATGATGGTAACCCACTTCCCAGAGTATCCACAGTTGGAACCACTCTATAAGGAAAGCATGGAGATAGGGTCCATTCCATTGGTCGAAAAAGTTTCCTTGTTTGAAACTCTGGATAGTCTCTCTAGTCCTACTGAAAGCCTCTATCCAAAAGCGATGGAAGAACTTGGTCAAAGTTATGGCTACCTTCTCTACCGCACGGAGGCAAGTTGGGATGCAGAAGAGGAACGTCTCCGTATCATCGATGGACGTGACCGAGCTCAACTCTTTGTAGATGGTCAATGGATTGCTACTCAATACCAGACAGAGATTGGTGAAGACATCTACTGTCAGGGCAACCGAGAAGGCTTTTCAGAGATTGACATCTTGATTGAAAATATGGGGCGTGTCAACTACGGTCATAAGTTCTTGGCAGATACGCAGCGTAAAGGAATTCGAACAGGTGTCTGCAAGGATCTACATTTCTTATTGAATTGGGAACAATATCCACTGCCACTGGATAATCCTGAGAAGATTGATTTTTCAAAAGGATGGATAGAAGGACAACCAGCCTTTTACGCTTTCGACTTTACTGTTGAAGAGCCGAAGGATACCTACTTAGACTTGTCTGAGTTTGGTAAGGGAGTTGCCTTTGTCAACGGGCGTCACTTAGGGCGTTTCTGGAACGTCGGCCCGACCCTCTCACTTTATATCCCTCATAGTTATCTCAAGGAAGGTGCTAACCGCATCATTATCTTTGAAACTGAGGGCGAATATAAAGAAGAGATTCATTTAACTCGTAAACCTACACTAAAACACATAAAGGGGGAAAACTTATGACAATTGTAGGATGCCGTATCGATGGACGTTTGATCCACGGTCAAGTAGCCAATCTTTGGGCTGGAAAACTAAATGTTTCACGCATTATGGTTGTAGACGACGAAGTTGTTAACAACGATATTGAAAAGAGTGGTTTGAAACTTGCGACACCACCAGGTGTGAAACTCAGTATCTTGCCAGTTGAGAAAGCAGCAGCAAACATCCTTGCTGGTAAATACGATAGCCAACGTCTCTTTATCGTTGCACGTAAACCAGACCGTTTCCTTGGTTTGGTCGAAGCAGGTGTACCGCTTGAAACACTCAACGTCGGCAATATGTCTCAAACACCAGAAACTCGCTCTATCACACGTTCTATCAACGTGGTAGACAAGGATGTGGAAGATTTCCACAAACTAGCAGAAAAAGGTGTGAAACTCACTGCTCAAATGGTTCCAAATGATCCAGTTTCAGACTTTTTGAGTTTATTAAAATAGGAAAAAATTTTTAGGAGGTCATTGTTATGATACAATGGTGGCAAATTTTACTTCTCACTTTGTACTCAGCTTATCAAATCTGTGATGAGTTGACAATCGTTTCATCTGCAGGTTCCCCTGTATTCGCTGGTTTCATTACTGGTTTGATCATGGGAGATGTGACAACTGGTTTGTTTATCGGTGGTAGCTTGCAGTTGTTCGTTCTCGGGGTTGGTACCTTCGGTGGTGCTTCTCGTATCGACGCAACTTCTGGTGCGGTTCTTGCAACAGCATTCTCTATCTCTCAAGGTATTGATACAGACCTTGCGATTACAACAATCGCTGTACCAGTAGCAGCACTTTTGACATACTTCGACGTTCTCGGACGTATGACAACTACTTTCTTTGCACACCGTATTGATGCTGCGATCGAACGCTTTGACTACAAAGGTATCGAACGCAACTACCTACTTGGTGCGCTTCCATGGGCTCTTTCTCGTGCCCTTCCAGTATTCTTCGCTCTTGCTTTTGGTGGTGCTTTCGTACAATCAGTAGTAGACCTTGTTAAAGAATACCAATGGGTTGCAGACGGTTTGACACTTGCAGGACGTATGCTTCCAGGTCTCGGATTTGCAATCTTGCTTCGTTACCTTCCAGTTAAACGTAACCTTCACTACCTTGCAATGGGATTCGGTTTGACAGCTATGTTGACTGTTCTTTACTCATATGTAACAGGTCTTGGTGGAGCTGTTGCGGGTATCCTTGGTACTCTTCCTGCTGATGTTGCTGAAAAGATTGGCTTTGCTAACAACTTCAAAGGTTTGTCTATGATCGGTATCTCTATCGTAGGTATCTTCCTTGCAGTTGTTCACTTTAAGAACAGCCAAAAAGTAGCTGTAGCAGCACCTTCTACACCATCAGAAAGTGGGGAAATCGAAGATGACGAATTCTAATTACAAACTTACAAAAGAAGATTTTAATCAAATCAACAAACGTAGCTTGTTTACTTTCCAATTAGGTTGGAACTACGAACGTATGCAAGCTTCTGGTTACCTTTACATGATCTTGCCTCAATTGCGTAAAATGTATGGGGATGGAACTCCTGAATTGAAAGAAATGATGAAAGTTCATACTCAATTCTTCAATACTTCACCATTCTTCCACACTATTATCGCTGGTTTTGACCTTGCCATGGAAGAAAAAGATGGTGTGGGTTCAAAAGATGCCGTTAACGGTATCAAGACAGGTTTGATGGGACCATTCGCTCCTCTTGGAGATACAATCTTTGGTTCACTTGTACCTGCTATCATGGGATCTATCGCAGCAACTATGGCTATCGCTGGCCAACCATGGGGTATCTTCCTTTGGATCGCAGTTGCAGTTGCTTATGACATCTTCCGTTGGAAACAATTGGAATTTGCCTACAAAGAAGGGGTTAACCTTATCAACAACATGCAAAGTACCTTGACAGCTTTGATTGACGCTGCATCTGTACTTGGTGTCTTCATGATGGGTGCTCTTGTAGCAACAATGATCAACTTTGAGATTTCTTACAAATTGCCAATCGGTGAAAAGATGATTGACTTCCAAGACATCTTGAACTCAATCTTCCCACGCTTGCTTCCAGCAATCTTTACTGCCTTTATCTTCTGGTTGCTTGGTAAGAAAGGTATGAACTCTACTAAAGCGATCGGTATCATTATCGTTCTTGCAGTAGGTCTTTCATTCATCGGTAAATTCTTGCTTGGAATGGGCGCATAATTTATGAGTAAATCATTAATTTTGGTGAGTCATGGTCGTTTCTGTGAAGAACTTAAAGGTAGCACAGAAATGATCATGGGTCCACAGGACAACATTCATGCAGTGGCTCTTCTTCCAGAAGATGGTCCAGAAGAATTTACTGCAAAATTTGAAGCTGCTATCGAAGGATTGGATGATTTCCTAGTCTTTGCAGATCTTCTCGGTGGAACACCTTGTAACGTGGTAAGCCGTTTGATTATGGAAGGTCGCGACATTGAACTCTACGCAGGGATGAATCTTCCAATGGTGATTGAATTTATCAATGCAAGCCTTACAGGTGCAGATGCGGACTACAAGAGCCGTGCTGCAGAAAGCATCGTGAAAGTCAATGACTTGTTAGCGGGCTTCGATGATGACGAAGATGAATAATACTCTTCGAAAATCAAATTCAAACTACGTCAGCGTCGCCTTGCCGTACTCAAGTACAGCCTGCGGCTAGCTTCCTAGTTTGCTCT